>CAYUKW010000070.1:0-3566 GCA_964445395.1 uncultured Candidatus Saccharibacteria bacterium | reverse complement strand
AGTATTCGCCGCAGGGCTTTGTCCCCCGAGACTCGCCAGCCCCCGCATCAGCGGATTCCAGCCAATGAAAAGCGCACCGCCCAATATTATAATGAGTACGAGCAACATCAGCGCGGGCTTTTCCGCCTTCGTCATCCACGCCCGCATGCCGGTCTCCTCCACATACAGCAGATTCCACTCTTTTTCCGCTTCGGCATTTTTGCCGTAATATTCGGCGATCATGTCGGTGATGGAGATTTTCCGTATCTGCTCCACCGCGTACTCGCGATGCTCGAGCTCGATTTTCAGCGCGTCCTCCAGCTCATCCTCACCGAGAATGACGGAGATTGATTTTATATCAGCCCCTTTGAGCTGCTGCACAAAATGATCGAACGCGTCCGTCGCCTCCTTGACCTTATGATCGGTCAGGCGCCACGTCTCGGAAAAAAGAATACTCGCATGCTCGACGAGGGCGAGCGCGAAATCGTTGTCGTAGAACGCGAGCAGAAAACTCTTTTCCGGAGGATTCAAGCCGAGCGCGATCGCCTGCGGCACTGAAATCAGTCCGGCAACCGTATGATGCGCATCCGTAAAAGGCTTCTGAAAGTCGGAAATAAACTTTTTATGGACTGCGGAAAATTCGAGAACTCTGCCGACCAGACGTTCGCGGACAATCAACTCCTCCTGCGTAAAAGGAATCTTATCGATAAAATCCTCACGGAATCTGTTTTTCTTTTCCAGGTCGCCGAGTTCCAGATCCGATCCTTTTATGAAAATCTTCTCTTCCGGAATCACCAGCAGCACCTTCATTCCTTTCCATTCCGGTTTTGATTCCAACAGTTTGGAAACCTGGTCGGAAAACAATTCCACATTGACGATACTGCTATCCTTTACAACATCGGGAGTGAATTCCAACGTCTCCTGACCTGTCCGCTCCATGCCTTTTGATGATTGGCGATAGAACGCCAATTTCAATTCCGCATTATTGAGAAATGCGATCAGAACTTTATTTTTTGTAAAGAATGCCATGATGATCAATCTATTTCCGCCCAGGTATTCACCGCCAGCACCGTACCTGAAAAAGTCGCCGTTGCCTGCACTTTCCGGTGCATATTCTGACTGATGCCTTCCGCAAGAATCGTGCGGGACGCTCCCGCAGCCGTTACGGTTATTATAACACTCTGGTTCCCCAGCGTCAGCGTCTCCCCCGTGTACCCGTGATTCCGGAGCAGCTGCATCAGCGCATTCTCGACTCCGCTGTCAGCCGCGGCAAGCGCCTGCTCGCCGAGCAGATATCCCGCGGTCGCCTGTGAATTGATGATGGTCACGGTGATCGCCGCACCGGCAATGGTGATACCTATCACCATAAACACCAGCAGCGAGACCAACGCCTGGCCGGCGCGCCCATTATCATATGATGTAACATTTTTCATGGTTATGGCCTGCCTAACAGGAAATAATTAAAGGTCTTTGCCTCAATGGCCGCGGTGCGTTTCGGAACCGAAGTGACCGTGAACTGCACAGTTACTCCGGAATTGCCCGCGCTGCTGCCGATTCTCTGGAAAGAAAGTCCGGAAATCGCGGTCTCGCTTCCGTTGAGAGTCGACGTCGCCGGCACGCCTTTGGAATTCCCGAATTGCAGATTGGTCCCGTTCAATCCGTAATAATAGGTCGTGGTCGTCCCGCTGACCGTGATCGCGAGATTATTCGTGCTTGCGCCCACGGCGACGGGATTCGAGGTGCTCGCAAAGCGATACACATCATAGGCGAGCCGCGCCGCGATGTAGCGTCCGTCCTGCTCCACCGGACTCACTGCGGATGATTCCCCTTTCACATCCAGAATCGCCACTAACAGATCTGTCAGCGTGACCAGAAAAATAGACAGCAAGCCCATGTATAAAAGCAGCTCAACCAGCGTAAAGCCAGCGCGGGTGCGCGTACCATCGGACAACTGAAAAACTGAAAAACAAAAAAACTTTCTGACGTTTTTCCGTTCTTCCGTTCTTATGTTTTTCTGTTTTTCCGTATTCATGCTTATGGCGAATAATTGACCGTCACATCCTGCAGGATCGGGGTCGTTCCCGACAGACTGGTGTTAAAATATGCTTTCCAGCGGAAATATCTATTGCCGGCGATGGACAGCGGAATCGCTCCCGGAGCGATATAATAGGTCGCTGAAGTTCCATCGGGTCCGACATAATTGTTCCAGCTTTTATTATCGGTGTTCGCCGCGACCTGGAACCGCACATTGGTGCTCGCCGGCGTGGTGGTGCTCCACGTCAGATAGTTGTACGCGACCGATGCGCCAGGGTCTATGGTCGGAGATTCGAACGTGCCGTCGGAAAAGAAATCAGCCGCAGTATTGCCGAGAATCGTCCTGAAATCGGTGACATCGGCTGCATAAAGATATTGACCCTGAAAAAATACGCTGAGGACATTCTGTCCGGTATTAATAGAGGTGAAAAGCGTAGGAGTCGTGTAATTATACAGATTCAGAATCTGCACTTGTTTGCCCGCGGCGTCACTTCCAAGAAATGCGACATTAGAAGAAACATAGATACTAAACACGCTGCGGGTGACTTCAAAAGACCCGATCTGCGTTATCGCCGAAGGGGTTGCGGCATTTAAAATGAAAAATTCCTGACTTGCGCTGTTTAACGTCCCGAGAAACACCGTGGTTGATGTCGCAAACACAGAAACTCCGTCCACATTTCCCGGAGTGCTGAAAACTCCCGCTGAACTCGGCGCTGCGGGATTTGATATATTGATCACATTCAATTCTTTTACGTTGTCACTAGTCGCGAGATACGCAGAATTTCCCACGATACTTATTCCATTCACATTCGCCGTTAATTCAAGAGAACCAAGCACCGCCGGCGCGGTCGGCGTCGAGATATCGATGACAAAAAATTCCGGACCGCCGCCATCCACTAGCTTCCCCAGATACAGTTTCGTGCCGTCGGGAGAAACCGCGACAGAGGCCGCGCCGACGTTATTTCCCGCCAGATTCAAGAGCGCGGCCTGCGATGGCGCGGCGGGATTCGAAACATCGACAACCTCCAATTCATCATTTTTATTGTTCAGCGCGAGAAACGCATAATTCCCATAGAGCGCAATTGCATTGACATCAAACCCTATTTCCAGCGAACCGGACAACACAGGCGCCGCCGGATTGACAATATTATAGATCCGGAATTCCGTAGTTGCACTGTTTATTGTCCCGACATACGCCCTTGTTCCTGTTGCGACAATCGCCAATCCTGACTTCGAAAGCGCCACCGTCGCCGCGGTCGTAGGCGCGGACCAACCTTCCAATTGCACTTCCCCACCGCTCGTGTTAGTAGTCAGCACCTGCGTGCGGGTGCCGGAATTGAACTGCGCCTGCGTGGTATGCACCACCTCGGTATTTCCACGATACCGCGTCAGCAGCATCGTGGAGGTGGCGCCGTTCTGGACCAGCTCGACCGAGACGCGGCCAAACGCGTTGCAGAGCTTCGCGCTCAGGGCGTCGATGTCGGCAAGCATCTCTTCGAATCAGGCCGGTCCGCAGTGGCCCACGCCAGTCTCGGCGGAAACATTGTCGACCC
>CAYUKW010000069.1:0-3586 GCA_964445395.1 uncultured Candidatus Saccharibacteria bacterium | reverse complement strand
GCCTTGCGCGAAAACGCCGACGGCATTCTGTTCGGCATCGGCGAAGAACTGATTCCAGTCCTCAATGATGCCGCCCTTGCCGCCATGATTTATCCAATTGACCAATGCGTCGACTAATTTATCAAAAATCACTTTCTTGAGAAGCACGCGCGCGATTTGCGCGCCGAAATTTGCGAGTTTTTGTCCGAAAGTCGCACTTGCTGCTGTGGCAGCGGCAGTTGAGTTCGCTAAATCTCTTGTAGCGAAAGCATGATTGGCTACACATGGTCCATTACCCGTAAAAAAATTAGATGGCACAGAATGATTAACGGTGAAAAGGCCTTCTTGTGCTGGCATACAGGCTATCAGAGTTGGAGTTATTGTCGTAAGTAATGCTGAGTCTGCGGTGACTTTAGCGATTGCCGCAGGTACTTCCGGACCACCCTCAGGTCCAACGTCCATTGCGAAAGCAACATTATCAAGTATCGGGACGATCATCCCGATGGCGAGCGCGCAGATGATAAAATTTTTGGAAATCGAACGGATCATGCTTTATTGGCTGCTTTTAAAAATAATTGCAGCTGTTCATTCATTTTTTTATTGAATTCATCGTCCAGATTCTGGAAATTCTGGCCGGCCAGCAGGGCCGCCATCGGATCTTTGTCGGCATTTTTTATTTCATTCAGAAGCGTAAGCTCCGTCCGCAGATAGCTGATCTCGGTTTTATGGAGCTGGGAAAGAAGTTTTGGAACCGGGAGCGCGTATAATTGCGCGATCGCGTCATTGTACTGCGCGATATCCTGATCGAGATTTTCCTGCGAAAAATCTTTTTGCGGATCGAACGTGTTTATGCCCGCGCGCCATGCGGAAGTTATCGCGTCAAATTTTTCGGTATATGCCAGCAGCGCATCTTTGGCGCTGTCGGAAGTTATTTTGATGTCGCTGTCTTTGATCGCGGGGATCAGTTTCTGAAGATCGAAGTTTTTCTGCGCCGCAACCAGCAGATCGGTGGCTATTTTGTCCGGGTTGGGAACCGCGATGTCTTTTTTATCCCCGTTTTGCTGGGGTCCGGAAGGATTTGCGGCGGTTATTTCCTGCGCAAGATTTTTAGTGAATTCATCGGTGAGATTTGCGGCGGTATCGGCGCCGGATTGCGTCAGGCCGCTGTTTATTTTTTCCACAAAAGGAGTGCCGGTGACGAGATTGTTGTTTTGCGCGTCAAGAACCGGGCTTTGGGCGGTTACATTCGCATGCTGGACGGCAAAAAAAGCTCCGGCGATCCCGAGACCTAGAATTGCGGTTGCGAGTACTATTTTACTCATTGAAATGATACAAATATGGCCCTTCAATAAAGCGATTTCCGCATCATAAAGGCATAATTTGACACATATAAGTATCTGTACCTATTATATCTCTTTATCAGATGGGAGAACAATGGTTTGAGGTTAATAACTGGCGCTCGAACCGCTTTTTATTATGAAACCGGCTGTTCATCCGTCATCTGATGGATGAACAGCCTACGGCCTCGTCCCGACGGGTCGCCGAAGGCGACGCCAAGCCCGTCGGGACTGCGGACCTGCCTGCCGGCAGGGTTTCCGCAAAGAAATAATCCTCGCTTCTTGGGGTAATTTAATTAAGCTAACTTCTCCGTAAGTTCCTTGATCCGCTCGATGGAAACATTCTGCGGGCGGGATTTCGGATCAATGCGCAATTCATTGAGTACGGACTCAATCTGTTCTTTCGGAAGAGGCAATCCCTCGCGCAGATTATTCAGGAGGGTTTTCCGGGGCTGTTTGAAAATGATATGGACGAATTCAAAATAGTTTTCCGGAATGGCGTCGGTTTTTGTTTTCAGGGAGATGACCGCGGACTTCACGTCCGGCGGCGGATCAAAATCTTCCGGCGCCAGCGAGAACAGTATTTTCGGTTCCGCCCAGATCTGCGTGGCGGCGGCGAGCAGATTCATGTCCGGCGCCGTGGAGCGGATCCGTTCCGCAACTTCTTTCTGGATCATTAAAATTGTGAGCGTCGGCTTATGTTCCAGCTCGCTTATGACGCGCAGGAGTTTCCCGGTGATGTAATACGGAATATTGCCGACAATCTTATAGTCATGGAGGTTTTTGGTCAGCAGCGGGAGCAGTTCCAGCGCGTCGCCCTCTTTGATTTTGATTTCCGGGTCTGTCTTGAAAAGAGTGACAGCAAGTTCCCGGTCTTTTTCAATGGTCATGAATTCCGCGCCGATATTTTTGCATTCGCGGACCAGCGGGAATGTCAGCGCGCCTTCGCCTGCCCCGATTTCAATGACGGTTTCGCCGCTGCGCAATTCCAACGCCGCGATTATTTTTGTAATCGCAGCCTTATTCTTCAGAAAATGCTGGCCCAGTTTTTGACCCATAAATTTCGGATTATTTATTCTATGTAAATTGTTTCGTCATCCCAGTCGCGGTTTTCTTCGCCATAGCTGCTGACTTTGGTGAATTCAATGAGCTCCGGCGGCAATTCCCCCAGAAATCGGGATGGCAGATCGTAAAAACTGATGGTAAGATGCAGTTTTGAGCGGGTCATCGCCACATACATCAGCCGGCGTTCCTCCTCGATCTCATCGCTTTTCACCATGGACCGTTCGTGCGGGAGCAGCCCTTCATTGGCGCCGACGATGAAGACGCGGCCGAATTCCAGGCCTTTTGCCAGATGGATGGTCATGAGTTTGACCGCATTTTCCTGCAGCTTCGGCCGTCCGTCCAAAGAGGAAAGCAGGGTCACCTGCTCCAGGAAATCCCGCGGATTGGTAAAGCTGGCCGCAAAATGGATGAGCTCGCGGATGTTCTCCAGCCGCTCGTCCGGATTTTTGAAATGCGTCGCCAGATATTCGGTGTAGCGCGTCTGTTCCAGAAAATAGTTTATCAGTTCAACGAGCGTCAGTTCTTCGGCCAGGCGCGGCATGGTCTGCAGCAGCATCGCGCGCGGGGCTTTATTGAAAGTCTTGGTGATGCGGCTGACCGCCGAGATGTCGCTCGGATTGTAAGCGTAGCGAAGGCTGGAAATAATGTCTTTGATTTCTTTGCGGGCGTAGAATTTCAGGCCGCCGAAAATCTCGTACGGGACCTGCTGGCGGATGAGCGCCTGTTCCAGGGCGCGCGATTGCGCGTTGGTGCGGTAGAGCACTGCGATAGCTGAGGGCGGTTCCCCGGCGCGGAGCGCATCCTTTATTTTTCCGGCGATGGCCTGTGCCTCCTCATCGGCATTCTGGAATGCCAGCAGATGGATGAGTCCGCCTTCGGCGTTTTTCGTCCAAAGATTTTTCGGCTTCTGAAATTTATTATTTTTGATGAGCGCGGAGGCGGCGGCGATGATGTTCTGCGTGGAGCGGTAATTTTCATCCAGCATGATGACGGTGGCGTTTTCCCAGTCTTTCTCGAAATTCAAAAAATTCCGGAAGTCTGATCCGCGGAACGCGTAGATGCTCTGCGCGTCATCGCCGATGACGAACAGATTCCGGTGTTTCATTGCGAGCAGCTTCACGAACAGATACTGGTTGGTGTTCACGTCCTGGAACTCATCCACGAGGATGTGCTGCCAGCGCTGCTGGTATTTTTCCAGCACCGCC
>CAYUKW010000068.1:0-3595 GCA_964445395.1 uncultured Candidatus Saccharibacteria bacterium | reverse complement strand
ATTGACACTTCTAATCTATCAGAAAAAAAATAAAAAAACAAATCTCCCGGTTTTACCGGAAGATATTTATTTAAGTCGGGTCAAAAAGTCTTTTCTCGGTCAATTCTATTCCAAGTGCGTAATCCTCTCCCCGATAATGCCGGTTCCATGCAAAACGAAATTTACCGCCCCGCTCATGCAGAACCGAAATGGCTAAGGCGACCTGGGTCCGATCCTGCAATGTCAGCTGCGACTTTTTCGATTCCAATGCCAGCTGCAGCGCCTTCGCGACTTCCCCGTTATCAAGGGCATCGCCGATACGGGAAACCGCGTTTATGATCAGATTTCCGCGCGGATCGTTCTTCCTTTTCAGCAGCCAACCGCGATATTTTTCCTCCATGCCGTCCGCAATTTTCATCCCGACTTCCTGAATTAAAAATCTGCCTTCATTCTAGGCGGAAAATAATAAAAATGCAATATTTTTATTCCTCACTGATAAGGCCCAATTCCGTAAACGATTGTGCATACACCGAAATAACCTCTTTTGCTTCTTCCTGCGTAATGACAAAGGACGGGTCAGCTTTTATCTTGTCATGAATGATGTGCGCGCGGAGGACATCCTCGATATTCTTCAGCTGCGCCGGCTCCAATGATTTCAATTTATCATCCATCCGTCCCAAGTATCCCGACATTTTCAGAATCTCATTCAAAATATGATCTGCTTCCAAAATCGCCAGCTTCCAGTCATTCTGTTCCGCAGAGCTCAGACGCGCCTGGATCTGTTTCCAGGCGATAAGCGACCGCCGGCGCGAAACATAGTCCTTGCCGAACGGCTCCAGGAATTGTTCCTTCTTGATATTGATATAATTCGTCGCGCGGATGATATGGACGATTCCCCAGATAAAAAGCGCGGAAAAAATGACCGATACGATCTCCAGCCACCGGAGATTACGGGAAAACCACGGGGCAAAATAATTCCGTATCCCCAATAAAAACCGTACCGGCTGCACTATCGGCTGCAACAATCCGCTGAAATACGTAAGCAGCACGGCGGCAAGCGCCCCGAATACCAGTAATTCCAGCGCGGTATTGTTTCCGCCCCCCCCGCCGCTCTTCGGTTTTTTGAAATCAGCCATAATTCTATAGTTATAGTTTACAACTTTTCATAGTATTGTCCGAGTCCCAAGATATCCGCTTCTCCCCAATGCCTGCCGATCAATTGAAAACCCACCGGCAGATCCTTTCCATCGACTTTGACTCCCCCTTTCACCGGCAATGATACCGCCGGCAGACCGGCGAGATTCACCGGAATCGTAAAGATATCCGACAGATACATCGCGAGCGGATCATTCGTCTTTTCTCCGATTTTAAATGCCGGCGTCGGGGTGACCGGCGTCAAAATGACATCCACGTCCCTGAACGCGTTCTCAAAATCCTGCGCGATCAGCTTTCGGACTTTCTGCGCTTTTGCGTAATACGCGTCATAATATCCGGATGAAAGCACGAAGGTTCCGAGCAGGATCCGGCGCTTTGGTTCCGCTCCAAAACCCATTTCCCGATTTTTCCGGTAAAGCTCAACCAGATTGCCGGCAGTATGCCGGGTTCCATAACGGATGCCGTCGAAACGTTCAAGATTGGAGCTGACTTCGGCAGGCATGATGATGTAATAGCAGGAAAGCGCGTATTTCGTATACGGCAATTTTATTCTTTTGATCTCCAACCCGAGACTCTTTATGGACGCGATGGCTTCCTCCACTTTTTTCGCCACTCGCGGATCAAGCCCGTCGATGAAATATTCTTCGGGAATCCCGACTCTCAGTCTCTTGATGTTTTCCAGTTTCGGACGCAGCAGCGCTTCGGAAATATCCGCATCGGCGCGCGGAGAAGACGTCGCATCCATTTTGTCGTATCCGCGGATCTCATTATATAAAATCGCCGCGTCTTCCACGGTTTTTGTGAACGGCCCGATCTGATCCAGGCTGGATGCCATCGCGATCAACCCATACCGCGACACCGAACCATAGGTCGGCTTCAATCCGACAACTCCGCAAAACGCCGCCGGCTGCCTGATGGATCCGCCGGTATCCGAACCGAGGGATGCCACCGCCATATGCGCCGCGACCGCGGCCGCAGAACCGCCGGAAGAACCGCCCGGCACCCGGGTGACATCATGCGGATTTTTCGTGAGCTGGAATGAGGAATTTTCCGTCGAAGAACCCATGGCGAACTCGTCCATATTGGTCTTGCCGAGAAATACCGCGCCGGCATTTTTCAGTTTTGCAATCACGCTGCCATCATAACTCGCGATATAATCCTTCAAGATCTGAGAACCGGCAGTCACCGGAATACCCTCGATAAGCATGTTATCTTTTATCGCCAAAGGAACTCCGGAAATCATACTCACCGGTTTTTCCTGCGCGACCGCGATATCCGCGGCCTCCGCCTGCCGGACAGCCCGGTCTTTATCCAGGAGCAGATACGCGCCGATCTCTTTATCACGGACGTCGATCCAGTCAAAAAATGCCTGCGTCATTTCCAGCGCGGAAAATTCTTTTGCCAGCAGCCCTTCGTGAAATTTTTTAATCGTGAGATCGTGCAAATTTTTCATCAGAATACGGGAGGCACCCTTAAATAGCCGCCGTTCGCATCCGGAAACGCTTCTTTTCCCTTTCCGGTATCATCCGAAGTTCCGGCGGTATCTTCGCGGAATACATTTTTCAAATCAGTTCCGCCGGTCATCGGCGCAACCGAACTCGTATCAACGCTTTCCAGCTCCTTAAAATAATCCAAAATATTCCCCAAATCTTTTTCGAGCTTTACTTCCTCTCCCGCCTTCAGATCGATACGCGCCAAGGTGGCCAGATGTTCCAACTCTTTCTTCGTAAGCATGTATATAGAATACAACCTTACGATAACAATTTCAAAAAATCTTTCTCATCCACTATTTTCACTCCCAATTTCTTCGCCTTCTCAAGCTTCGATCCCGGCTCGCTGCCGGCGACCACATATGACGTATTCTTGGAGACAGCCTCGTTCACTTCCCCGCCCTGCCGTCGGATTTTCTCTTTTGCCTCATCACGGGACATGGTTTCCAGACTTCCGGTCAGCACGAATGACCGGCCATTCAGCGCAGTGCCTTTCTCTTTTTCCGCGATAATCTTCACTCCTGCCGCATCCAGGCGCCGTACCAATTCCTGATGCCGCGTATCCGAAAAATATTCCAAAATGCTCTGGGCGACTACCGGGCCGATATCCTGCGCCTGAAAAAGATTTTCTGGGGTAAGTTTTCCGGCCGCCGCCAGGATGTCTTTCGGCGAATGCAGTTTCGGCGAAATCTTGGAAAGCGCATCCGCCAGCACGCGGGATGTTTCTTCGCCGACGTGGAGGATGCCGAGACTGTATAAAAATCCGGCCGCGCTGATGGCTTTCTTCTGATTAATTTCGTTCACGATATTTTCTGCTGATTTTTCCCCGAATCTTTCCAGAACTGCAATATCCCCTTTCTGGAGCGTGAAGATATCCGCAGCATCGGAAATCAAACCTTCATCCAAAAATCGGTCGATGATTTTGGGTCCCATTCCGTCCAGATTGAAAGCTCCGCGCGACACAAAATGGT
>CAYUKW010000067.1:0-3604 GCA_964445395.1 uncultured Candidatus Saccharibacteria bacterium | reverse complement strand
AAGGAGTGGATTTCCATAAGGGGCCCGGAGGCCTGCTGACGAATTACCCCGACCTGAGAATCGAGGAACCGCCGAAAGAAATGCTGGATCATTAATTCTTCTTCTCTCTCCTCTTTAAATAAGATTCGGCAGTATTCCGGCGGCAACGGCGCGACTCCGCAGTTGCCTCACGAAACACCGCCGAATCTAATCGCTCCACTCTTGAAAGGGTGGATTTTTTTCGCCCAAGTATTCAAACACAGCTTGACCGGTTTGTACGAAAATCTTTACATTCTAGGCGGAAAAGGTTTAATATGCCTTCAGATCGTTTAAAGGAGAAAAAATAATGAACGAACAGGAACTCCCGCAGCGCATTTCCGGAGATGCAATCTCTGAAACAACGCGGCCGGCGAATGCCGGCGCGGAACAATGGCTGAATCGTCCGATCAGGCGCCTGAATCACGGATTCGTGTATCTCGTGGATTGCCAGGGCAACGATGCCGCCATCGCGCAGGCTGCGCGGGTTTCGTATGGCAAAGGAACCAAAAAAATGAGCGGAGATCACGGACTCATCCGGTATCTGTTCCGCCACAAGCATCTCACGCCTTTTGAAATGGTCGAACTGAAATTCCACTGCCGGATGCCGATTTTCGTGGCCCGGCAATGGGTCCGGCATCGCACCGCAAACTTGAATGAAGAATCGTTGCGCTATTCCGTCGCCAGCAGCGACATGTATGTTCCGGAAATCGATCAGATCTGCGAGCAGTCTTCCAATAACAAGCAAGGCAGAGGAGCGAAATTCTCGACCGTGCAGGCCAAAAGGATCCAGTCCGCCATACGGAAGAATAATGAACGGCAGTTCAAAGAATATGTCCGACTCGCGAACGCGAAACAGGATCCGGCTGATCCGCAGAATTGGATTCCGATCGATCCGCACCGGCCGATGCTGAGCAGGGAATTGGCGCGCGGCATCCTGCCCGTCAATACGTATACCCAATGGTATTGGAAAACGGATCTGCGCAATCTTTTCAACTTCCTCAGCCTGCGTCTGGACTCCCATGCGCAGTATGAAATCCGCGTCTATGCGCAGGCGATGGCGCGAATCGTGAAAGATCTTTTTCCGATCGCGTATGAAGCATTCGAGGATTATCAGCTGAACAGCCTGACGCTTTCCGGATTGGAAATAAAACTGCTGCAAAATCACTATGACCTTCTGTGCCTGGGAGAGTCTCACCTGAAAGAGAAAATCATGAAAGTGATCAAAAATTCGCGCGAGGCCGATGAATTCATCGTCAAGCTGAAGCAAATCGGATTTATGAAATAAAATAGGCATCCTCCGCACAGCGGAGGATTTTTTTCGCCCAAGTATTCAAAATTTGAATTTTCCCGGACATCGGATATACTGAAAACGGCTCTTCTTTTTCGGAATAAGAAATGAAAACATTGATGCTTTCAGGCATGATTCTGGCGATGAGTGTTCAGGCGCACGCACAAAGCACCGCGACGAAGGTCGCCGCCGGCGACATGCTTCTCAACCTTCCGTTCCGGAGCGTGGAAACCGAAGGCGACGCCAAATATCCGAGACTGCATTTCCGCGATGTCGTCATCGGCGATTCCGCCGAAGATATCACCGTGGATCTGGACATCGTTTCCCTTGTTTCTGTTCCCGCGAAAAATCCGTATACGACTCTCAGTTTTTTCGGTATCAACCGTGATATGTATCAGCAGATCCTGATGCAGCGGGCGACGGTCACCGTCCATTCCCAAAAGGATTTTGAGCTTTGGAAAACGTATCTTACAAAACTGAAAACGCTCCGCGAGAAGGCGATCAAAGAATTCCATGCGCCCACGCGCGTGGTGCCTCCTCCCGACGATCCCTGATCCCCGCAGTGCGGGGATTTTTTTCGCCCAAGTATTCAAACACGGCTTGACCGGTTTGTACTTGGGACGAATCCCCCGGAGTGGGGATATTTTAGAATTTCTGCTATACTATCCGCATATGAACACCTCAACAATTTTATTAGTCGTTTTGGCGGTAGTGGCATTATGGCTCGTGGCATCCTTTAATAGCCTGGTCCGGCTGAAGAATCGCGCGAAAGAAGCGCTTTCTGACATTGACGTACAATTGAAACGCCGCTTTGATCTTATTCCGAATCTTATCGAAACCGTGAAAGGATACATGTCGCACGAAAAATCAGTTCTGGAAAATGTGACCAAAGCCCGCACGGCAGCGATGAATATGGGCGGCAATCCGCTGGAACGCGACAACGCGGAAAAGCAGCTTTCCAATACGCTGAAGACTCTGTTCGCCGTATCGGAAAATTATCCCGACCTGAAAGCCAACGCGAACTTCCTCGACCTCCAGCGCGAACTTGCGGACACGGAAAACAAGATCCAGGCGTCCCGCCGTTTCTATAACACGATGGTGATGGGCCTGAACACGAAAGTGCAGAGCTTCCCGACGAACTTGATCGCCTCGTCATTCAGTTTCAGCGAAGAAAAATATTTTGAAACTGCGGAATCCGAGAAAGAAAACGTGAAAGTGAAGTTCTAAAAAAGCACATGACAAACCTGTATACCAATAAGGATTCCAATATCCGGAAAACGTGGCTGCTCTTCACGGTCTTTTTGATGGTCGTCATCGGGATCGGCTGGGTATTCACGCAGGCCTATGATAATCCCGGAATCCTGTACATCGCCGTCGTCTTCAGTATCGGCATGAGCATCACCAGCTATTGGTTTTCGGACAAGATCGTCCTGCAGATGTCGCATGCCGAGCCGGTAACCAAAGCGAACGCGAAAGAACTGTATAACGTCGTGGAAAATCTGGCAATCACCGCGGGACTGCCGGTGCCGAAAATCTATATCATCGATGAACCGGCGCCGAACGCGTTCGCGACCGGACGGAATCCCGAGCACGCCGTGCTGGCGGTGACGACCGGATTATTGGATCGTCTTGATCGCTCGGAACTGGAAGGAGTGGTTGCGCATGAACTCTCCCACATCGGCAACCGCGATATGCTCGTCTCGACCGTCGCCGTCATTCTGGTAGGATTTCTTTCCATCGCATCGAATATTTTCATGCGCTCGCTGTGGTTCGGCGGGGGACGAAGAAGCAATAACGACAGGGACAGCGAAGCGAATGCCATATTCATGATTCTCGGCATCGTATTCGCGATACTCGCGCCGATTGCCGGAACTCTGATGCGCCTGGCCATTTCCCGGAAAAGAGAACTGCTCGCGGATACTTCGGGCGCGCTCTTGACCCGCTATCCCGACGCCCTGATCAGCGCGCTGGAGAAAATCTCCTCCGATCCGACCCCGCTGCCGGTCGCCAATAATTCCACCGCGCATCTGCGGTTTGATAATCCATTCAAAGACGGCGCGAAAGAATCCTGGTTCAATAAATTGTTTCTGACGCACCCGCCGATTGCGGAACGAATTGCGGCGCTGAGAGGATTGAAAGTATAACTTTTTTGTTATAAGTTATTAGTTACAGTTTAAAGTTATGAAAGGAGGGGTCGCATAGCGGTCTAGTGCACCACCTTGGAAAGGTGGCAGGCTCGAAAGGGCCTCAAGAGTTCGAATCTCTTCCCCTCCGCCTTCGGTCGCGAAAAAGATATCA
>CAYUKW010000066.1:0-3694 GCA_964445395.1 uncultured Candidatus Saccharibacteria bacterium | reverse complement strand
GCGGAAAAGCGGTCGTCGATATGTTCGAAAGGACCAAGCTTGTTTCCAAGCATCTTTCCTAGTTTTGGAATTTCAAAAATAAAAAATCCAATCGCGTGAGGCGACTGGATTTTTTATTGGATTTCTTCAATACTTGAGAGGTGGTTCAGCGGGAAGGTTCGCATAGTGGTCTATTGCGCCGCATTCGAAATGCGGTTGGGGAGCAATCCCCTCGGAGGTTCGAATCCTCCACCTTCCGCCAAAATAAAATACGCCGCCCGCCGGCGTATTTTATTTTTTGTGGAGAATGCGAACCAGCCGCACCCCGTATCAGGAAGGCAGGAGGTCGCCTTCGGCGACCGACGTCGGAAACCGAAGGTGTCCGAGACGGGGGTCGGGGTGCGGCGTATGGTTCGGTGAGCGAGCGGGCCGGTTGGCCGCGAGCGAAACTTTAAATCCTCCACCTTCCGCCAAAATTATTTTATGATGATTGTGCTATAATTATTTATATATCAGCTGCTTTGCATTTATTATTTATTTGAGCGCGAGCAACATCATTCATGAATGACCCGGAGAAAGAACAATATAAGAGCCTGCTTTCTGAAATTATTGCCAAGCAGCGGGTCATTTTAGGGCCGGAGGTTGCAATTTTCAAGGCTCGTAATGTTTCGGCATTGACCGTGGCAGATGACGGCACGGTGACTGACGTGCAGGGCGACCCTCAACAAGCAATACAGAAGCTGATTGATGAATATGTGAATCTTTCCGGCCTCATTGTGAAAAGCGCTTTGGACTCGATACTCGCCAAATATCCAAATTTTAAAAAGTCTCCATAATAATTTCCATACTATAACCAATTATGAAAAAAAAGCTCTGGCTTATCCCGCTTGGATCATTATTAGTTCTGTTGCCGGCCCTGGCTTTGGCGCAGGTGAGCAGTACTGAATACCAGTTCAGGCTATTTTCGGATCAAACTGAGGCTTGGCTCGGTGTCGCGGAAACGATCATGGCTATCGGCGCGGCATGGTATGCCATCAGACTCGCTGCCCTATCTCGAGGCGGGATTTTTGAAAAGATCTGGAAGGGCTTGGCAGTGGCAGTATCGTTGTATGCGGCATTCCAAATCACGATAACGCTTGAGCAATTCCACTTGGTGGAATTCGGAGGAATTGATGAAGTTTTCGATTTTCTGACTGCGTCGGCCTTCTTCGCAACTTTTTATTATGCCCAGAAACAGCTGCTGAGGCAGATATCGGGCAAATAGATGCCGCCGGATGTTATCATAATTTCACTCTTCGTAATTGCGCTCGTGGCCGCGGGAAGTTTTTTTTATTGGCAAAATTATCGTCTACGGCGAAAGGCAGAGGCTCAATACAAAGCACAACAGGTGGCTTTGGCGAAGCGTGAGCGGGAAATGAATCGGCGGATGTATGAATTGGAAATTTTAAAAGAACTCGGCGATCGCGCCGGGTATTCGCTCAATGTCCAGAATATCATTGATATTATTACGGGCTCATTGCATCAATTTCTTTCCTATAGCGCGGTTTCATATATGCTGCTTGGTCCGAAGGTCATCTTTAAGGTGCATTTAGAAAAATCAGTGTCGCGGAAATTTATCGACGACATTCGTACCCGGATGCTGAATGCGTTAGGCGCATTGCTGGATAAAGAGTTGAATATCGAACAGGTGGAAGAGGTTTTATCGGGAGTGGTTTTGGGCGATGATGCGAACGGGACGGTGCAATCCTTCTTTAATATTCCGCTGGAAATTGGCACAAAGCTCGTCGGTATTCTGACGATTGCGGATACTGCTCCGGGTCTTTATAAAGACGAAGAGATGACTCTTTTATATAAAATCACCCGCCAAGCCTCGCAAGCCGTGACCCGCCTGGAAGAAGTGGTCAAGGCAGAGCAGGGCAAGCTGAATGCGATGGTGGAAAGCATGGCCGAAGGAGTGGTGATGGTAGATAAAGAGTATCGGGTAGCTGTCGTGAATCCGGCGGCGAAACGGGTGATCGGCCTTATGGATCGGGCCGAAGTAACCATTTTTGATTTTATTGATAATTTAGAAGGAACGTTTGATATCCGCGGCAAGCTCGAAGAGGCCATCACGCTTTCGAAGGCGTCGATTATTGAAGAAGTCCTGATCCGCGATCATTTTTACCAGATTTTTGTTGCGCCGGTGAAAGCCGGCGCGGGCATGCTGCAGGGAGAAGTGCTCGGCGGCACGGTCATTTTCCATGATATTACCCGTGAAAAAGAAATAGAAAGATTGCGGGAAGATTTTACGAATATGATGGTACATGAGCTGCGTTCGCCGCTGGACGGCATTAAAAAGATCGCTGAAATCCTGCGGGACAAAGAAACGTGGTCCGATGCAAAGAACGTGGAAGATTTTCTTGGCATGATTTATGAGAACTCTTCCCGCATGTTGGAACTGGTCGGTGATTTGTTGGATGTCGCCAAGCTGGAATCCGGGAAATTTGATATGCATCCTCAGCTTGCCAATATGCAAGAACTCATTGTTGAGCGGCAGAAGTTTTTTGCGTCCTTGGCGAGCGGGAATCAGCAACAGCTTGAGGTTATCTTTGATCCGAATCTGCCGCCCCAGCTTTCATTCGATTCGCAGCGGATCAGCCAAGTTCTTAATAATTTAATTTCCAACGCGTTAAAGTTTACGCCCAAAGGCGGACGGATTGTTCTTCGGGCCTTTGTACATTCCCCGCCGCAAAATCTTTTTGACGAAGCTCAAAGATTGGGAGAGGGATGGCCGCAATCTCCGCACAACAGCGAATTAGGGACTTTGCCGCCTTCAGTGGTAATCGCGGTTAGTGATAATGGCGTCGGGATTCCGCCGGAACAGATCGGCCAATTATTTAATAAATTCAAACAGTTCCGCGCGGCTGCGGTGAGCGGCGAAAAAAGAGGCACTGGTTTGGGTCTGGCGATTGTGAAGGGTATCGTGGAGGCGCATCACGGCAAGATTGGAGTGATTTCAGAAGAAAATAGCGGAAGTACTTTTTTCTTCACGCTGCCGCTCGCCTTGGAAAAAGAAGGTAAATAAATTTCGTTGAGGTAGTGCTATTTGCTGCTTTTGCAAACAGCTTTTTTTAGGTATAGTAGAACCAGTTCATTGAAGGGGGTCGCATATGGGTCGCTTGGAATTATTGACTGAATTCATATTGCAGTCAGATCGGATTGAGCGGATTAGTGATAACCGGAATTTACTGGAAGAGCAGATTCAGGAGAATAAGCCTGATGGGCATGTCGGCGCAATTCTATTTCTGGAAAAGCTGGCCGAAGACGAATCGAGGATGCTTACTGAGGAAGACATAAAGAAAGTTCAAGGCCTCATAACCGCAGAACAAGAATTGAAAGATCTGAATTTGAAACTTTTACCGAAGCATATCGGAGAGTATAGCGATGAAGACCGGACTGTTCAGGGTAGGGAATGCCGCCCGGCTTCCGAAATTCCGCTCTATATGATGTCTTTAGTGGAGAGGGTCAACCGTCTGCAGAGAGATTGGCGGAAGATGACCGAGCTTGCGGTCATCGGAGAGATTGCGGGATTTTATTTCGATTTTGAGACGCTCCATCCGTTCATGGACGGCAACGGCCGGACCGGGCGGGCGATTGTTTTTTATCTGATGAAATTCGTCGGACGCGAACCGTTCATTTTCACTGAGGAGGAAATGTATCTGCAGCATTTTTCTTC
>CAYUKW010000065.1:0-3716 GCA_964445395.1 uncultured Candidatus Saccharibacteria bacterium | reverse complement strand
TCTCTCGGCTTTGAACCGGCAGAGCTCACCCGCATCCAGCTCCTGAGATTTTTCAAGGATGAAAGCATCAAGCTTTATGACTATGATCAGGCAAAAGCCTGGCTGACTCAAAAGAGGAAAGAGGCTAACAAGAAAAATTGGTGCTGGCGGTCTCTTCGCGCGAAGGATATAATCCTCGATTATCAGTGGGGAGAACAAGATCCCGACCGTACCTGGAAAGACGGCTACTACCTAGGTAAAGAATGGCAATGCCGACCTTACGAGCGTTTAGTGCCAGGCCATGCCCTGGAGAAAGTCGCAAAGATTGTGGCGAAGTTTGGCGATAAAGTAAAGTTCTTTGTCTCTGACTACGCAGACCCGAAAGTGGATCCTTTTATTATGGTTCGCCCAACAATGTGCGATTCAGGAACTAATCGCGAGTATTGTCTAATCTTTGATATGTGGAATGAGCCCGGTTTCGGAGATTAGTTTCTGAAGACAAGCGAAATATATTCACCGCCGAAGCGAAAGCTGAGGCGGTTTTTTTTATTTTTTCGAATCCTTCGAGAATTTTAAAACCGCCAAAATTGGCGGTTTTAAAAATTGCGGAAGGTGAAGGATTCGAACCTTCGAGAGGATTTCTCCTCTACCGCATTTCAAGTGCGGCGCGTTAGACCACTCTGCCAACCTTCCATTTTTCCGCTATTCAGTTGTGTGGACCTATGGGGAGTCGAACCCCAACTTCATCCATGCCATGGATGCGTGATACCGCTTCACTATAGGCCCTTGGGAAAGACTTCTTGTATCTTAATTTATTTTTTTAAAATTGACCAGTGTCCCGCCTTGGGATTACTATTGAGGCAGTCCCTTGATGATCTTTGGGAGCCGAGAGATGGAAATCAAATACATCTTATTCTCCTGCGTGCTGGCGTTATCAGGTTCAGCTCATGCCGAAACCGAGATATTCAAGCTGAGCGGAAAGAATGTGGCGCAGGGCGATGTGGTGATCATGCAGCGCCTTGATAACGATAATGGAGCGTTTACCGTCCTGTTTTCCGGCAGGCAGCACAATTCTTTTCTTTTCGGAAATAGGCAGACGGTCTTTCTTCCGGTGCATTATCAACTGAAGCCGGGGAAGTATCCGGTTACGGCGCACTATGCTGCCGCCGGCGTTGCGGCCGCTTCCGAATTTTCCATCACTGTCCGGGAGTTGTATCCGAAGCTGAAATACACTCCGCCGAAGCGTTCCGAAGCGGAACAGAAACGGATCAATGAAGAGCAGCAGCATAAAGTTTCTGAGATTTCGGAGATGCATTTGGTCATAACCGCTCTGCCGTATTTTTTATGGCCGGTGGTTCCGCTGAAAATCAATGCGTCATTCGGTGAAAAGCGATGCCGCGACCGGTATCTCTGGAAAAGATTCAATTGCCGCTATCATCTGGGCACTGACTATCGGGCGGCATTTGATGATAAGCACAGCAGGCCGGTGGCGATCCATTCGATCAACAGCGGAGTGGTCGCGATGACGGCATCCAACGAAATCGACGGGAATATCGTTGTCGTGGATCATGGCAACGGGCTGTCGTCCGAATATCTGCATCTTTCCCGGATCCTCGTGAAAAAAGGCGATGCAGTCGGCCGCGGACAAAGCATCGGCATTGCGGGCAAGACCGGATCGACCGACGCGATCCATCTGCATCTGACCATTAAAATGGATTACGGCAAAGCGATCATCGATCCCCAGAAATTTTTACATCAGGTGAGTCATTGAAGGAAACCCCCGCTGCGCGGGGGATTTTATTATTGAAATATCGGGGTAAATGCTCTAGGGTGCTTATCAGGAGTTTGAAAGGGTATTTTATGAAAAAGGCCTGGGAATGGGCATGGGAGCGGATGAAAATCGGCGCAGTTCCCTATGCCATACTCGTGATCCCGTATATGCTTATCTGCTGGATATGGGGCGCCATGGTGAAGTACGGCCATGTTTTTTTCCGGAATGAATGGCTGGATGTGCCGCTGAATGTCATTGTCATTTCGGCTGTTCTGATTCTGACCGGATGGCTGTTGCTGCGGCCGTGGTTCCAATCAATCGTGAAACGGCATCTGGTGCGCGTGCCCCGCATCGGCACGTTGCTGTATATTTCATTGGTCCCGAAAGAGGACATCGAGCTTGTCGAGGTGCAGACCTATGACGGCAATTGGGAATATGCATTGTTGCTGCGCACATGGCCCGACGAAGGAAAACGCTGGCACCGGGTCCATACCCTGGGTTTCGGTTCCGGCAAGCTGTATTCCCGCGCCGAGGAAAAGAACATCCGCCGGATTCCGCCGGAAAAACAGCGTTCCGCATGGGTCACCATCTTTTCTTTCGGGCTGCTGACCGAAGAAGATATCAACAAATCCGCATAATCGCGGATTTTTTTATAGAGTGTCTCCCCGGAGAGAATCGAACTCCCATTTTATCCTTAGGACGGATTTGTTCTATCCATTGAACTACGGGGAGAATTTTTCTTAATCTTACTGTATCCTAAAGCGGAGCATTTTCATACTGCGTAGGAGAAAGTTTTCCACAGCCTATGCCTTTACGAGTTCCTGCCGAATATTGTTATACTAAGACTTAGTATTTTGAATTTCGCGAATGAGATGCATATCGCGCGTATAAACGGGTCGCGTATTTTGAAATAGCCATAGTTCAGCGATAGTATTGTGAGGATAGTATCGCGAGCGGCGGCGATTTCCATAAATAGCGCCAGCGGCTTACGTAAGAAAATCGGGTGGCAGGTCGAATACTAATTATTTTATATATTTTTAATTCACCAGCACGGGTATTTTCTGAAGCAGGCGGCTGGCAAGGGAAATCTTTTGAGCCCTCCGCGGAGTCAAAAGATTTGCCGGCCCTTTTATGGGCGTGATATGCCGGGCAGGAAGCTGCAGCCGGTGCTTTTTGTTGCAATTGCCCCGCGCTTCACGATCTGAAGAGGGCGTATCGGGTGAAATTATCGGAAATAGCCGGGAGAGGCGCCTTATTCTATGGATTGCATCGCGTGCTCGCTCCCTGGTATACTTACGGTAAAGCAGGCGGAACCCTTTTTCCGCTTCAAAGGTCGTTTTAAAGAAAATTAATCATTTTCATATTTTATGGAAGGATATTGCGTAAAGTGCAAGACAAAGCGGGAGATAAAGGACTCGAAAGAAGTCGAAATGCAGGGCAAGGGAGGGAAGCCTCGCCGGGCGATGACCGGCACCTGCCCCGTCTGCGGCACCAAGATGTTCCGCATCATGGGGGCGAAGAAGGATTAAATTTACAGGCCTGTAAATTTAAGATAAAAATTTGTCCCGCTGTGCGGGATGGATTTTTAAAAAGACAGGTTTATTGGTATGATATAATCATAAAAAGGTCCAATTAATTATTAAATTTTAAAAAATCATTATGGCAAAAACAAATTCTGCATTCATGAAGCCGCTCAACGTCAGTTCCGAATTGGCAGCAGTGGTCGGAAAGGGTCCGATGCCTCGCAGCGAAGTGGTGAAGAAGCTTTGGGTGTACATCAAATCCAAAAATCTTCAGGATCCGAAGGCGAAGCGCAATATCATGGCCGACGAGAATCTGAAAAAGGTGTTCGGCGGAAAAGCGGTCGTCGATATGTTCGAAATGACCAAGCTTGTTTCCAAGCATCTTTCCTAGTTTTGAAAATTCAAAAATAAAAAATCCAATCGCGTGAGGCGACTGGATTTTT
>CAYUKW010000064.1:0-4027 GCA_964445395.1 uncultured Candidatus Saccharibacteria bacterium | reverse complement strand
CACGAAATCCTGCACGATCAGGAAGTAATCGGCAAAGCCCGTCTTATTGATGACGCCGAGCTCATAGCTGATACGGTCGACGACTTCCCGGGTCTTTTCCAGGTAGCGGGATGCGGTTTTCTGGCTCACCAGCTCGAGCAGATAATCGGCGGCGGATTTATTGTCAGGCACGTCGAATTTCGGCAGCTGGATCTTCCCGAGTTCGATTTCCACATTGCACTGTTCGGCGATCTTCACTGTGTTTTCAATCGCCTCCGGAACGTCCTTGAAAAATTCCGCCATCTCTTCCGGCGAGCGCAATGAAAAATCATCCGCTTTCAGGGTCAGCCGATTTTTATCTAAAATGGTATTGCCGGTTTGGACGGCGAGCAGGATGTCATGATATTCGGCGTCTTCTTTTTTTACGTAATGGATATCATGGGTCGCGGCCAGCGGAATGCCGGTTTTTTTGGAAAGCGCGATCAGACCTTCATTGGCCTTGATGGTTTCCGGAATTCCCGGGTGATGGCCGATTTCCAGATAGAAATTTCCTTTGCCGAAAATATCTTCGTATTCGCGGGCGATGCTTTCCGCTTCGATGATTTTGTGGTGCAGGATTGATTTTGCGACTTCGCCGGTGATGCAGGCGGAAAGGGCGATGATGCCTTCGTGATAGTGGCGCAGCAGCTCCTTATCCATGCGCGGCTTGTAATAGAAGCCGTCGAGGTTGGCGAGCGTGACGAGCTGGATGAGATTTTTCCAGCCGGTATTGTTTTTTGCGAGCAGGATCAGGTGGAAATATTTTTCTTCGCCGTTGGAAGATTTTATCTTGTGGCTCGTCGGCGCGATATACGCTTCGACTCCGAGAATCGGCTTGATGCCGGCTTTTCTGGCTTTTTTGTAAAATTCAATCGCGCCGTACAGCGATCCATGATCGGTGAGCGCGATGGCATCCATGCCGAGTTCCTTGGTGCGGTTGACGATGTCGTCAATTTTTCCGAGTCCGTCGAGAAGCGAGTAATGACTATGGGTGTGCAGGTGGACAAATTTATTACTCATACAGAAATTTTAACTGAGAACCGCGCGCAGTTTCAATAATTTTGTTAATAACTTGTCAAACTTACTCGGACATCTTTTTGCAGAACCATGATTTGCCTGCTCCGGCGGTAGGCAATCATTGCGCCTCAGATTGACCGGTCGCTTTCAGCGACACCAAGCCAGTCAATCTTCCGGCAGCTTCCGCAAAAAAGATATCCTCGCTTACCAGGGAATACAGGTCTTTTATCTTCAGATAAAAATTAACTTCGCTTCACGAGATTGATGCGGATAATGGTCTATTTGACAAAATAGCATAAAGTATGCTATTATATAAATAATCGAGGGTCGCGAGATCCCGATGTTCGCACCTTGAAGTGACCCGCAAAAGCGGGTAGGAGATACGGCGATGACCAAGAAAATCGTCGTGGGGTCGGATCAAAAGCCGACCTTGGAACAGCTCGTCGAGATGTATGACAGGCTGGACGGGCAGATGAAGGAAATCAAGGGGCAGATGAAGCGTGGGGCACTCGCCTCGCGCCACATCCAGGCCTTGATCGAGCACCGCAACCCCTTCCCCAAGAAGGCGGAAGCCCTCGTCCCCGTCCCCCTGAAGCACGACAAGACCAAAGACGGCTGGACCAGGCTGGAGCACGTAGAGTTCAACGGCCAGCCCTTCACTCCGGAGATCGTAGAGTTCCTCAAGCAAGGGGAAACCTCGGTCAACGGCGAAGTGATGAAGCAGAGAGCCAAAGAGCTCAACGCGCATCTCGGCCAAGGCCACGCAGAGTACCTCGAAGCTAACCAGGAACTGATCCCGAAGGAATGCCGAGGCAAGTACCTCGTCTTCCCGGGAACGGTCTGGCAGGACTCGTACGGCGATCGGCTCGTCCCGTGCCTCTACTGGAACGGCGACCGCTGGTACCTGAGCTTCTACTGGCTCAGGTGCGACTGGCACTCGAACGTTCGCCTCGTCCGTCGTCGCAGACCTTAGGCCAAAAAATCCCCCTTTCCGCATAGCGGAACGGGGGATTATTATTTTGTAATAAATTTTAAAACTAAATAATCATCCATATAAATAAAAAACCCCGACAATAGTCGGGGTTGATTTCGTTACGGCGTCGGGAGATCACCTCAGGATTTTCAGGGCTTTTCTGATATCGTCAATCGGCGAGCCGATATAGATATTCTCATGTTCGATGCCCGCATAGGCGATATTGATGCCGACGAGTTCGCCGTATTTATTCAGTACGGGTCCGCCGGAATATCCCGCGTAGATCGGCGTGAGAAAGAGCAGCAGTTCGGGATGGTCTTCGTTGATGCTTGCAAGAATTCTTTGAAGATTGGCATCAGCTCTTCGGACGTCGGTGACGAGCGTTCCGCCGCCGCTGAACCAGAAATCGCCGAAGCGATTCGATCCCATGGT
This sequence comes from uncultured Candidatus Saccharibacteria bacterium, assembly GCA_964445395.1. Lineage (GTDB taxonomy): Bacteria > Patescibacteriota > Minisyncoccia > UBA6257 > 02-FULL-45-10c > REEB48. The sequence continues at coordinate 1,587 of CAYUKW010000064.1, read as the reverse complement.
GTACACGGGTGATCCGCGGACCAGGAGTGAAGACCGTCCGATCGGGGCGACGGCCGCCGGTTCATGGTCCGTATCGGCGAATCTGAGTACTGCGGTATCAAAGTAGGTCGTGCCTTTGACGAGCCGCAGCATCTGGGCAGGGGATCCGTCTTCGGTCTCCGCGAAATACGTCATGGAGCTGTCATCAACGACATGGAATGCCGTGAGCACGCAGTAGCGGTACTTCTTGCACGACACGATCGATCCGGATCCGAAGCTGTGCGTGTCGGTGTATATCTTCTGCTGCGTGATCGGAATGGTGATTTCTTTGAATATCCTGATTTTCACGAGATAGCCTTTCGCACTCGCGGCGATTTGCTCGGAGGTCATGATTCGATGCCGGGAGCCGGATCTGGGTTCGCGCCCGGTGTGGATTTCAGTGATCGGCAGTCTGCCGGCGCGGTGATGCCGCGGTATGTGCGCGATATAATATTCATTGTCGCTGAGAAGCGAGTGGACGCAGTAGGCGGTCCAACCCGCGCAGCCGAACAGGACGAACAGAAGGACGGCTGTCGCTTTGCGTTTCATTTTTCACCTGTCAATGTTCTGGAAAGAAAAAGGCTCCGGACTGTGCGGCTCGCCATAAGGAATCCGGGCCGCAAAGCCTTTCATCCCCAGGGATAGAGTCGACAGACGAGGAGTCTTTGCCCTTTCCTTTCTAGGATTACATTAATACTACCATATCGGTATCTGGAAAAGGAAGTGCGGGATTGACACAGGGTAATTTAATAGCTATCATATAGATTATAAAAATCATTAATCCTTAACTGACTATGGGCGGCGTACCAGTAAAACATCATTCGAAATCAAAAGTGGGCAAGCATCGCGCGCATCAGGCTCTGAAAAAGATCAGCCTGGTAGTGTGCGAGAACTGCAAATCGCCGATGCTTCCGCATCGCCTTTGCATGAACTGCGGAACCATGGAGAAGAAAGCTTAGGTTTCCTTCCGTTTTTTGTTTTTCGTCAACGCAATTTTAAAAAATTTCAAATGGCAACTCGACAATTATGCAGGTCAATAGTTCTCCAGTCGCTCTACGAGTGGGATTTTCACAAGCAGAAAGAGGATCTCATCAAGATCATGGAACGGGATCTTTTGGAATTTGGTCCCGGCATCGACGAGCCGGAATTCGCTTGGAAACTGCTGAAGGGAATCATCGAGCATAAGAAAGAGATAGATATCATCATTGAAAAAGCCGCTCCGGATTGGCCGCTGGCGCAGATCGCGGTGGTTGACCGCAACGCGCTGCGGATCGGCCTGTTCGAGCTTCTGTTCGCCGACCGGAATGAAGTTCCGCCGAAAGTCGCTATCAATGAAGCGATCGAAGTCGCGAAAAATTACGGCGGTCCGAATTCCGGCAAATTTATCAACGGCGTTTTGGGAACCATTTACCGGGAAATCGGCGAGCCGGGCAAGGATGACGGCCCGAAAGCGAAAGAGAAAGAAGAAGCCGGTGAACGGTCGGAAGTAAAAAATCCGGAGGAAAAAAACAAAACATAAGATATCCATAATTAATGCATTGGGTATGCGCGTAAGCGGAGAATTCCCTA
>CAYUKW010000063.1:0-4067 GCA_964445395.1 uncultured Candidatus Saccharibacteria bacterium | reverse complement strand
ATATAAATATTTCTCCAATCAATATAATGCCATTCCCGAATCATATAAGTCACTTATTCCTTTCGTGATATTTATTTTCACCTTTTTGACGGTCAGAAGTTTGGGCGGATTGCTGAATGGCGTCACGCGGCTGTTCGCGTATGTCGTGTATCAGTTTCTGCTTTCAGTCGGTTTTGCCCGGATCGGCCGGGAATCGATGACTCGGGAAATCATTATCGTTGGATAATTAATCGTATGGCTCCCCGCCGTTGGCGGGATGCTCATGCTTGTAGCTGAATTTTTTTCTCTACAGACACGAGCTCAAAAATTCAGACAAACATGGCAAAAGATTTTTATAAAATTTTAGGAGTCGAGAAAGGATCGTCCGAAGAGGAGATCAAAAAAGCGTACCGCAAGCTTGCGCATATTCATCATCCCGACAAACAAGGCGGCAACGCGCAGAAGTTCAAGGAAATCAACGAAGCGTATCAGACGCTTTCGAATACTCAGAAGCGCGCGCATTACGACCAATTCGGCAGCGCTCCGGAAGGCGGACAGGGATTTGGCGGAGGGCAAGGTTTCGGCGGTTTCGGCAACGGAGCGGAAGGTTTTGATTTTTCCAATATGGAAGGCATGGGCGATGTCGGCGATATTTTTGAAGCATTTTTCGGCGGTTCGCGCGGACGGAGCCGGAAGACCGATTATCGCGGAGAGGATATTGAGATTGTCAAAGAAGTCACCCTGGAAGAAGCGTTCCGCGGCGATACGATGAATCTTCGTTATGACACTTTCGGTCCGTGCGCGGAATGCAAAGGCGCGGGAAGTTTCAAAGAAGCCGGTTCGACAAAATGCGCGGCGTGCGGAGGCAAGGGAGAAATCCGCGAAGTGAGCCGGAGTTTTTTCGGGCAATTTTCACAGATGCGGGAATGTACGGTCTGTAAAGGGAAAGGGGAGATTCCAAATAAAATCTGCACGCACTGCAAAGGCAGCGGGCGCGTGCGGTCTGTGAAAGAAATCCAGGTGGCGGTTCCGCACGGTATTTCCGATGGGCAGGTGATCAAAGTCGCCGGAGCGGGACAGGCGGGCGAGCGCGGCGCGGGAGCGGGAGATCTGTATGTCCGGGTCCGCGTGAAACCGCATTCTCTATTCAAGCGCGCGGGCGACGATCTTATTCTCCGCAAAGAGCTGAATATTCTGAAAGTGCTTGCTGGCGAGAAAGTGGAAGTGCCGACGATTTCCGGCGGGAAACTGAATGTGGAAATTCCGGTCGGCTTCAATCTGCGCGAACGCATGAAAATTTCCGGCGAAGGAATGCCGCACCTCGGCCATTACGGCAAAGGCGATCTCTATGTCGAGTTCGACATCAAAGTCCCGAAGGTGGATCAGAAGATTAAGAAAGAGTTAGGAGAATAGCGATTTATTTTATTTGAAGTAAAATCTTCGCTTGTCCGGATACAGTTATCTGTGATAATCTAATTCTAGTTTTTTGATTGGAGAAATTTCAATGACTCGTCTGACCTTGATTCAGATCGCATCTAATCCCGGACACATCGTAGCGTCTGCCGGCGGGCCCGCTAACAACGGAAATTTCGTCGGCTGGCTCACTTTCGATGAGTCCAGGAATTTCCGCCCCATAGTGAATACCGCCCCTATTTACCCGACGGAAAAAGCCGCGATAGAAGCCATGAAGAAATTGATTGAGTTCGCAAAAAAGTGGGTCGACAGGGACATTAAAGATCCGGACTGCGCAAAGGAACTTGGCGAGATAGTGACCCCGCCCGCCGCATAGGCGGGCTTTTTAATCTCTTGCGCCAAAATGCGGGCGGGTATATTATTATAGTAATTATGCATCACGAACATCTGCCGCAACCGAATCAGGAGCCGGAGAATAACGGGAAGTTCTCGAAGAAAGTAAGAAAGCTCGGCCTTTCCATGGCGCTGCTTTTCGGCGCGGGTTCCATGGCCGATAAGGTTGCTGGAAAGAATTCCGCGGAAAAAATCGGTTCGAATAAGCCGGCCGCAGAATTCAAAATTGAGAATTCGAAAAAGCGATACGAAGTGATCGGAAACGAAGTCGTGAAGAGCGGAGCAGATACTTATAAGTCAGAGGGGAATATGGGCATGGAGCGGGATTTGTCGGATGAGATGGAATTGGAACCCATAGTCGTCACTGCTCCCCGTTACCGGCCGGAAATCGAGGACAAGAAAAATTCAGGCGATAAGGAGAGTTTCAAAGTCCAGAAAAGCGGAGCAGATACGCTGAAGTCAGACCAGTACGAGCACTAGAAAGATTTTCCAAAAACAGCCGTTCGGCTGTTTTTATATGTTTAAATCTGTGCCTCCACATGGAATCGAACCATGGTCAATTGCTTAAAAGGCAACTGCTTTACCATTAAGCTATGGAGGCTTAATTACTGATATATTAAATCATATCACATGGCGTCATGTAAAGAGATTTTGTTTGCATTGTATTTCAGAAATATCCTATAGTGATGACAGAACATCATGTGTCGGATAGAAGCTTCCCATGGGCAGACAGAAGGATTTGAGAAGCAAGGTCATCGTCACGGCGACGTCAAAAAATGAACAAAAGATTTTCAGCGTCCGCCGGCTGCTGAGCTATGCGTTTGAGAAATATTTCCGGAGAGGAGAGCTGATCGTGGAGTCGGGCAAAGAGACGCCCGCCGGGCTGGCGCTGGCGAAAAGGATCTTTGAGATCGAAGGCGTGCAGTATATCCTGATTGACCAGTATGATGTCTACGTCGGCATCGGCCGGGGATTTGATTGGACAGCCGATCGCATTGAGAAGAGCGTGGAAAGCGCCATCTTGAGCTATCTCGGGACTTTCAATATCATGGACGACGCGGGCGATCCGAAAGATAAGAAAAAACAGAAACCGGAGACATAGAAGATCGCTCGGTTCGATAGTATGACAACGCAATTTTATTGCGTTGTTTTTAATTCCGGATTTCGGCGCTGCAGAAAATGAGAGAGGCGGATGTATTGCGATTTTAAAAGAAAAGGATTTATAGTGAAGAGAGAACCGTACGCGAGGATGCCACGAAGAAGAAAGAGAAGGATGTCCGTAATCGGGTCGTTTCCCGTCCGACCGATGAACAGGAAACGCGAAGCTTCGGCGTGCGCCGCATCGTTTCCTACAATTACGAAGAATATGAATCGCGCGGAGAGCTGGAGATCGGCGAGGGCGATCATCGGACAGAAGGCTGGGATGTCGCAAAGAGAATCTTTGACGTCGAAGGCGTCCAGCATGTGCATACGGACCAATATCAGATTTACGTCACTATCGGAACCGCATTCGGCTGGTGGAAGGATCAGATCGAATCGAAAGTGATCAAGGCCATTGAAAGCTATCTGGAAACATTGAGCCTCCTGGATGATGCCGGTCCGGAGGAGAAGAATAAAGGAATCACGTAGACTTGCAATAATCCGTCAGTTGACGGATTATTTTTTTTGCTTAATACTCTTTTATAATATGGATACGATGTATAAAGGCATAGTGACGGCTGTCGTGCTTGTCGGTTTGTTGGGCGGCGCGTATTATTTGACCAATCAGAACAGCGCGCTAAGCGATGCGACGGAGGTTTCTCAAAATAATTTACAAACAACCACTACCATGGATAATTCCACAGACCCGAAGGTAACAATAAAAACTAATTTCGGCGACATCGCGCTCGAGCTTTTCGCAAAAGACGCTCCGAAAACCGTGGCAAATTTTCTGAAGCTTTCCAAAAGCGGATTTTATGACACGACCAAATTCCACCGCGTGATTCCGAATTTCATGATCCAGGGCGGCGATCCGAACAGCAAGGACGATGACTGGTCCAATGACGGCATGGGAGGGCCGGGGTATCAGTTTGCCGATGAATTGAATCCGGCGGCTCCGTCATATCAGAAGGGATATGTGCGGGGAACGCTGGCCATGGCGAATGCCGGTCCGAATACCAACGGCAGCCAGTTCTTCATCATGCATCAGGATTATAATCTGCCCCACGCCTATACGATTTTCGGAAAAGTATTGAGCGGCATGGATGTGGTGGATGCGATCGCCGGCCTGCCGAGAAACTCGA
>CAYUKW010000062.1:0-4087 GCA_964445395.1 uncultured Candidatus Saccharibacteria bacterium | reverse complement strand
TTTCGCCTTTTCTTTGGATTCCAAGACAAGAGACACATGGCTCATTTTTTTATGGAGCGGAGTCGCGCGTCCCATGGCGCGCGGCAGGAATCGCTTCAGCATCGGTCCCTGATCGACGCGGATGCTTTTGATGACCAGCGTTTCCGGATTCATTTTAAAATTATTTTTCGCGTTGGCGACCGCGGACCGCAGCAGTTGCAGTACCGGATGGCTGGAGCGTTTGGTGCGGAACAAAAGCTGAGCTTCAGCCTCGTTCACGGATAGTCCTTTCAGGGCGTTCACAACCAAGCCTACCTTCCGGGGCGCGATATGCAGATAGCGTAATGTTGCGGTGACTTGTTGTTTGGCCATATATTTGGTTTATTTTTTTGCGGCGGGCTTCGCGGCTGCCGGAGCGGTAGCCGTAGTCGAAGCTTCCAGCGCGCGCTGGATTTTTCCTCCGTGCTTGGTGAACTTGCGGGTAAGCGAAAATTCTCCCAGCCGATGGCCGACCATTTCTTCTTTGACGGTGACTTCGATGAATTTGATGCCGTTATGGATGCCGAACGTGTAGCCGACCATTTCCGGAGCGATTTCAGATGCGCGGGACCATGTCTTAATAACCGTCCCGTCCGGTTTGGCTTTCAGAATCTTCTTGAGTAATTTTGGATCCACGAATGGACCTTTTTTGCTTGAGCGTGACATAATGTTTTTTTATTTTTTCGGCCGGCGGGACATGATTAATTTCGTGGACCATTTTTTCTTGTTGCGCGTCTTGCGTCCGCCGGTGATATTGCCCCAGATATCGATAGGCCGCTTGGTGCCGCGCTGCGTGGATCCTTCGCCGCCGCCGTATTTATGGTCAACCGGGTTCATGGCTTTTGCGCGGGTGGTCGGACGGATGCCGAGCCAGCGCGAACGTCCGGCTTTTCCGATAGTCACCAAATTCCAGTCCTGATTGGAAACCTGCCCGACGGTCGCAAAACCGTCCGAAGGAATATGGCGCACTTCGCCGGAGGAAAGCTTCACCGCGGAATATTTCCCTTCATGGCCCAGCACTTCCACATAAGATCCCGCCGAGCGCGCCATCTGGCCGCCTTTGCCGAGCGTCAATTCCACGTTGTGGACCTGATATCCGATCGGGATATTTTTCAATAACAGTCGGTTGCCGATTTTCAGCGGCGCTTCTTTCGAGGTGACGATTTCATCCCCTACTTTCAGATCTTTCGGAGCGAGAATGTAGGAGCGTTCGCCGTCTTTGAAAACAACGAGCGCGATGAATGCGGTGCGATACGGATCGTACTCGATGGTTTCAACGCGGCCGGGAATATCCATTTTCGCCTGGCGGAAATCAACCATGCGATACGTTTTTTTGTTGCCGCCTCCCTGATGGCGCATGGTGATACGGCCGAACGCGTTGCGTCCGCCCCGGGCGGAAATATTCATGGTCAAAGCCTTGTGCGGCTTCACGGCGCTGATGCCCGTATAGTCTACGGTGGTCATCGAGCGGCGGGAGGGAGTTGTCGGCTTATAGTGTTTCATAATTATTGAGGTAAGATATCCAACTTCTGGCCTTTCTGCAAGGTCATGATTACTTTCTTATAGCCCGGTTTCATGCTGACGCCGCCGCGGATGATGCGTTTTTTCGGTTTCGTATTGATGGTGTTCGTGCCCGTGACCTTCACCGAGTATTCTTTTTCCACGATTTTCCTGGCTTCGGTGGCGGTGGTATTGTTATCAACGAGAAACACATATTTGCCGAGCTTTGCAAGATCGGTTGATTTTTCGGTGATGATAACGTTTTTTACAAGTCCTTTGTTCATAGTGTTATTTCATTTCCGCCAAAGCGTTTTGTTCCATCACGACCAGGGAATGCGTGAGCACGTCATGGACATTGAGATTCTTTGCGAGCACGGACGTCACGCGCGGCAGATTCGCCGACGCGCGCATCGCGTTTTTATTGTCTTTCGCGAGCACTAACAGCGTTGATTTGCCGTTGGTGAGATTACGTACGGTTTTCGCGATATCCTTTGTTTTTGCGGTTGCGAGCGTGAGTTCTTTCACCATCTTGAGCTGATCTGCAGCCAATTTTTGCGCAAGCGCTCCGTGCAACGCCAGGACGCGCATCTTTTTATTGGTATTCTGGCTGTAATCAGTCGTATTGCGGGGACCGAACGTAATGCCGCCATGGCGCCACAATGGAGAGCGGATGGATCCGTGCCGCGCGCGGCCGGTGCCTTTCTGTTTCCACGGCTTGATGCCGCCGCCGCTGACTTCACCGCGGTTTTTGGTATGCGCGACCGGCTGGCGTTTATTTGCGGCGATTGATTTGAAAATCTGATGCATCAGCGACGGATTCCATCGTACCGACAAAAACGCCGGCGCCTTGATGTCGCCTGTCACATTTCCGTCCATATTGTATAACTTGATGGTATCAGCCATATTTTTTACGCGAGTTTCGTTATTTTCACTTTGGCGCGAGTCTTGCCGGGAACCGATCCCTTCAGCAGCACAAGTCCGCTCTCTTTGTTGACCTCGATGACTTTGAGATTCAGGATGGTTTTCTTGTTGGTGCCCATGTGTCCGGCCATTTTGCGGCCCGGGAGTACGCGCTGCGGCGCGGTGCTTCCGATGGAGCCGGCTGCGCGCAGACGATTTTTCTGACCGTGGGTCTTAGGACCGCCGGCAAAACCGTATCTTTTCACGCCGCCCTGGAAACCGTGTCCTTTGATGTTTCCGGAAACTTTCACCAGATCCCCGGCTTTCAGCTCATCGGAATCGGCAGGCGCGGTCAGCTTTAAGTGAGATACCGCGATCATCACGTTATCCTGCCACAGCTGGCTCATTTTCAGTTTTGTTGCGGAGATTTTTTTCATACTTTTCTATAAAAAACAGCCGGATTAGCCGACTGTTTTTTAAAAAACATATTTGGGCTAAATCCTTACAATGTGATATAGTCTACACCATCTTGATTTCTATATCAACACCTGCAGGCAGATTGAGAGAGGACAAAGATTCGATGATTTTCGGACTCGGGTTCAGGATATCGACTAAGCGCTTATGGACCCGGAGTTCAAATTGTTCCCGGGAATCCTTATGCACGAAGGTCGATCGGTTCACCGTGTACTTCCGGATCTCGATCGGCAACGGAATCGGACCGATCACTTCCGCGTCATTCCGTTTCGCGGTATCGATGATCTGTTTGCACGAATTATCGATGAGTTTGTGATCGTACGCCTTTATGCGCAGTCTCAATTTTTCTTTTTCAATTTCTTTTTTTACCATATTGAATGCGGCTGAATCCTATTTGAGGATTTTAAGTACCACGCCTGCGCCCACGGTCTTGCCGCCTTCGCGGATGGCGAAGCGCTGCTTTTCTTCGAGTGCGACCGGAGCGATCAATTTAACGGCAAGCTTGACGGTGTCGCCAGGCATAACCATTTCCATACCTTCCGGCAGAATGACTTCGCCGGTCACGTCAGTCGTTCTGATATAGAACTGCGGCTTGTATCCTTTAAAGAACGGAGTATGGCGGCCGCCTTCTTCTTTGCTCAGCACGTATACTTCGGTTTCAAATTCGGTATGCGGAGTGACCGATGCCGGCTTTGCCAGAACCTGTCCGCGTTCCACGTCTTCTTTCTTCAAACCGCGGAGAAGAATGCCGACGTTATCGCCCGCCTGTCCTTCGTCCAGAAGTTTGTTGAACATTTCAATACCGGTCACGACAGTCTTCGCAGTCGGCTTCAGGCCGATGATTTCAATTTCTTCGTTCACTTTCACGATACCGCGTTCAATGCGGCCGGTTACCACCGTGCCGCGTCCTTCAATCGAGAAGATGTCTTCCACCGGCATAAGGAACGGCTTGGTGGTTTCACGGACCGGATCCGGAATAAAGGTATCCAATGCGTTCAATAAATCAATAATCGGTTTTGCGTCCGCATCATCCGCAGATTTTGCGTTTAACGCTTTTAACGCTGAACCGCGGATAATCGGAGTGGTTGCGCCCGGGTATTCGTATTTGGTCAGGAGTTCGCGGACTTCGGACTCAACGAGATCGATAAGTTCCGCATCATCAACCATATCAACTTTGTTCAGGAAGACGACAAGC
>CAYUKW010000061.1:1243-4130 GCA_964445395.1 uncultured Candidatus Saccharibacteria bacterium | reverse complement strand
GGGTATTTTTCAACCAATTGAATTATTTTCTTTGACAAGAGTAGCTTTCTTCGGCATACTATATTTAGTTCGTAGGAGGAATGAAAATGAGATATCTTGTCTACGTCAAAAATAATCAACCTCCCTTTGATCGTAAAATTGATGCTGAATTTCAAGCCCGAACCGATAAACTTGCAAAACGAAGATTCGCTTCTGGTGGTAATCCGGCGCGCGCGAATTACTATGAATGCCTTTATCGCTTTGATAACCGCGGAGAGGTTATCAATATCAATGGTTTCAAATTTCGCGGTTTTCGCGTAGCAGATACGGATTAAAAGTCATTCTTGCAGATTTTTGAAGGCGCGACAGGAAAGCTCCCGGAGTAAAATCAGGGAGCTTTTTTATTTATAAAATTTTGACGTTACTTCTCCGATTCTTTCAGGAGCTCGTAGAACCGAGTTTTGAGTTTTTCCAGTTTCGGGCTAATGATCAGCTGGCAATACGGCGCCGAGGAATTTTTGAGATAGTATTGCCGATGGTAGTCTTCGGCTTCGTAGAATGATTCAAATGGTTTTAATTCTGTGACCACTTTCTGGCCGGTTTCGTTGAGTTTTTCAATGAATGCTTCCGCTTTCTGTTTCTGCTCTTCATCGGAATAGAGAATGATGGACCGATATTGCGTGCCGATATCGTTGCCCTGGCGATTGAGCGTGGTGGGATCATGCGTTGCGAAGAAAACCGTCAGAAGATCGTCATATGAAATAATATCGGGATCGTATTCGATTTTGATCGCTTCCGCGTGCCCGGTGGTTCCGCCGCAGACCTGTTCGTAGGTCGGATTCGGCACCGCGCCGCCGGCATAGCCGGGCATGATCGAGGCGACGCCTTTCAATTCGCCATAGACTGCTTCGGTGCACCAGAAACAGCCTCCGCCGAATACTGCGATTCTGTTTTTGTCACTCATGCATTTAATTATATCATGCCGCTATCGCGGCGGAAATGAAAAGGGCGTTATCGTAATTGCCGGTCGCGTTTTATTTTGTTAACATTGAACCATGATCAAGATTTTAGGCCATGACTTGTGGAGGGGCGGCCAGAAAACCGGCTGGATCGAGGGGGGGCATATCCGCGCGCACGACGGGAAGCGGCTCGGATATTTTTATGGAAATCACATCTACGGGGAAGACGGCAGGAAGCTGGCATATCTTGAGGGGGACTATCTTTATTCGTATGCGGCCACGGGCGAAAAAATTAGCCTTGAAAAGGTAAGCGAGAGCATCGTCGGTGGCGTCGTGCCGGAGATGTGCAAATGTGCCATTTATGTACTTTTAGGGAATTGATCTGCGCCGACTCATCTGCGAGCATTCGCCGTATGAAAAACATTTTTCAACCGATTGATGATTTCCTGAATGTCACCACGATGTACCGCGTCGCACTGTACTATCTGACGTTCCTTCTGGCGGCAGGGTTTCTGCTGAGTTTTTTCGGCCTTTTTTCTTTCACGCCGCTTTCTCTTTTCATTTCCACGCTGGTTATCACGCTGGCCTGCTGGGCGGTGAATACGGCCGCCGCGCATATTTTTGAGGTGGCGGAGAATCCTGAATCGGCCTACATCACCGCATGCATCCTCGCATTGATCATTTCTCCGCTGGACGTGTCGCAATTCGGATCCTATCTGCCATTTCTATTCTGGTCGGCGGCGCTGGCGATGATTTCAAAATTTCTTTTTGCCATTAAAAAGAAACACATTTTCAATCCGGCCGCTTTTGCGGTAGCGGTCACCGCTCTCATGCTCAGCCAGTCCGCCAGCTGGTGGGTGGGTACGTCCTGGATGGCGCCCTTTGTGCTTGTCGGCGGAATTCTTGTGGTGAAGAAGATCAGGCGATGGGATCTTGCGCTGTCCTTTTTCGGGGCCGCCGCGGCAAGTATCATCGGTTTCGGCATTGCGCGCGGGTCGAATGTGCCCACGCTCATCCAGGCGATGTTCCTGCATACTCCTCTTTTCTTTTTCATGTTCGTGATGATTACGGAGCCATTGACCACTCCGCCGACCCGGGCGCTCCGGATAGCGTACGGCGCGCTGGTGGGATTCCTGTTTGCGCCATCAATCCACATCGGATCGATTTATTCAACGCCGGAATTGGCGCTGCTTGCCGGCAATATTTTTTCCTATATCGTGAGCCCGAAACAGAAATTGATCCTGAAACTGAAAAATCGGGTTCCTATCGCTTCCAATATCTCTGATTTTGTTTTTGCATCATCCGAACCGATCCGATTCCGGCCGGGCCAATATCTGGAATGGACGCTGGGCCATCATCATTCGGACAACCGGGGAGTCAGGCGGTATTTCACGATCGCGTCGTCTCCGACCGAACCGGAAGTGCGCCTGGGAGTGAAGTTTTATCAGTCTCCGAGTAGTTTTAAAAAGGCTCTCGGCGGACTTTCGGTCGGCGATACGATCGTCGCGTCGCATCTGGCGGGGGATTTCACGATGCCGAAAGATCTGAATCAGAAACTGGTGTTCATCGCCGGAGGCATCGGCGTTACGCCGTTCCGCAGCATGATCAAATATCTGACTGATCGGAATGAGAAACGGGACATTGTCCTGATGTATTCGAATAAGACGCTTGCGGAGATCGCCTATAAGGACATTTTTGACGCGGCCGAAGCTCAATGGGGATTGCGGACGATCTATACGATCGACAATCCCGAGGCGGATATGCCGGCATGGTGCTGCGGCGGCAGGATCACCGCGCAGATGATCGCGGAAGATGTGCCGGACTATAAGGAGCGGATATTTTACATCTCCGGACCGCAGGCGATGGTGACGGGATTCAGCAACACGCTGCGCGCCATGGGCCTTCCGAAAAATCAGATCAAGACGGATTTCTTTCCGGGATTCGTATAG
>CAYUKW010000061.1:0-1143 GCA_964445395.1 uncultured Candidatus Saccharibacteria bacterium | reverse complement strand
TATATTTTTTAAATCCGCTGGTTTCAGTGCCCATGCCGTCTTTGTCGATCATATATCCTTCGAATCCTTTCAGATTTTCGATGAAAAGAATTCCTTTTTCCCCCATGGCGAACGCGGCAGTGGCGAATCTGTCCGCTTCGTATACATCCGGTCCGATGACCGTCAGACTCAGTATCTCGTTCGCCGAACGGTTATCGTCTTTTGGATTGTAGATATGGTCGCCGCGGATATAGGTTCCGGACGTGGCGATGCCTTCATGAGTGAGGTGGACGGTTTTCACAATCTGTTCCTGATGGAACGGATTTTTTATTCCGATCGCCCAGGGTTGCCCGTTTTTATTTGCGCCGCTGACCTGAATATCGCCCCCGGCATCGACATAAAAATCTTTGAGCCCTTCTTTGCGGAGAATGGTCGCGACATTATTGATCGCCCAACCTTTCACGAGTCCGGACGGATCGTATTTTCCGTTGTGTCTGATGTCAAAAAACCCGCCGGTTTCACGCCGGGTTTTTTCGGACAGAGCAAATACTGCTTTCATGTCGTCGCTGAACTCGATTTCTGTGATCAGTCCCTCGTTGATTTTCGTGATTTCGCTCGTCTTCTTGTAGGTGCTGAATTTTTCATCCACGTACTGGAAATAGGAGAACGCCTTGCGGAACGATTCTTCAGTCGCGCCGGCATCGTTGATCTCCACGGTGACGGGCATGCCCATCATGATGCGTGTTTCTCTCATCTATTTCTGCGCTTGTGCGAGGGCGGACGCCAGAGACTGTTGGAATGCTTCGCTTGTCTGCGTAGCCCCGGAAACGATATCAACGTGAGCGGTCTGGGATGCAATCGCCTCGCTTCTTAAAATAGACATTGATCTGTTGCTTATTTGAATTGAAGTGGCTCTGTCGTTCGGATACGTCAAAAATTGGACATCGGTGATTGCGCCTCCGCTGATGACAGCCTTGACCTGGACAGTGCCGTAATAGGCGTCGGCGACGGATCCCGTATAGTTTCCATCCTTGTATCCTCCGGTTGCTGACGGTTTATCTGAAGAGGTTCCCGGGGTGACCGTGATAGTTTCACCGGAGCTTCCGAAGCGCTGATATGCGATATAGGCGGCGAAAGCGCCGACTATGGCTAAGGAAAGCAGCA
>CAYUKW010000060.1:0-4190 GCA_964445395.1 uncultured Candidatus Saccharibacteria bacterium | reverse complement strand
CACGTCCCAGGATTTCGGCATGACCGGCTGTTTGAGTCCGATATTTTTTTCGGAATACACGGCCGAGTGTTCCAATTTTTCATCGTACTTTTTGATCGTTCCGTTGCGGGAAACGACCAGCGTACGGTTCAGTCCGTATTCGTTCGCGACGGTCAGTACCAGATCGCTTCCTTTGATTTCCACTTTCTTGACCATGGGGATTTCCGAAGAGACCAGCTGCACGGTGTTGGCGACGGTATCAAAGAGATACACGCTCAATCCGTGATCTTTGATCGGGATGACGACGAAATTCTTTCCGCCGTCTTCGACCGGGAACCATTCCGCGGATTTCTGCGCTTCTATGTTTTCCGTAATCTTCGAGTCCCAGACTTGCGCGGTATCGGCCGCGATATCGATCATGACGAACGACAGATTCCATTTCTTGTCCATCACCATCAGTTTCGCGCTTCCGATAAAGACGGCTTTCTGGATTTCGTAGAATCCGTGATCCATTTTCTTCTTTTCTTTGGTCAGGATGTCGTATGCGGTTATATGCGTCTTGTCCTTATCGGACCAGATGAGGTAGCGGCGGTCGGGCGACATCATCGCCACGGGCCGGCTGCTGCCGTCATATTCGGAGGAAATTTCAGTATCCACATCGTGCATCTTTTTCGCCGACCAGTCATAGATGAAAGATTCCTTGTAAGTCACTTCCGTTTCGATGACGTGGTTGCTCTGATCTTTGATGCCCTCAACTTTTTCCTGATAGACTGTTTTCTTCTGAAGAAGCAAGTTTGTCCCGGGGAGTATTTCTACTGCCCCATATTCCTCCATTTTCCTGAGTTCGGGAACCGTGAAGGAAACGACATCGTCGGATGTCGCGCTCACAACGTGAAAGCGCATCTCCGGTTCTTTTCTCTTCAGATTTTCCATCGAGAGCTTGCGGTTTTCAACGAAAACCGCGGAGCTGGTATCGGGGGAAAGCGCGGCATCGAACAGCGTCATCGATTCCACGTTCGGAATCTTTTTTCTGAGTTCCTGTATTTTCGGATTATCCCAGATGATTTTCGCCTTCATATTCTGCAGCGCGTCGTATTTCGGATTATTGTGCTGCGGCAGCGGCGCTACCTTGACGGTTGAGACGCCCCGCGAAACTACCGTGAAGGCCAGTCCGTCCCTGAACCATTGCGGACGGAAGATGCCAAGCTTGGCATCGGTCAGAACTTCATCCTTTCCGGTGGAAAGGTCGTAGCGATGGATATCATGCTGAAGTCCTTTGTCGCTGGTGTAGAGAATCTTTTCGCCGTCGCCTGATGCGACTGCGGAAAATTCACTCTCGGCAGTCTGCGTCAGATAGGTGAACAATCCGGAATTCAGATCGTAGGATGCCAGATCGTAAGAATGCGTCGCTTCGTTTTCGATCGAAGTGACAAGCGCGTTCTTTGATTTGGAATACGTCAGGCACCGGTAAGATCTTTTGACATCGGTCAGTTTCCTGACCGCGTTGGAATCCAGATCGGCGACATAGAGTTCGGAAAAGATTCCGTCTCCGCGTCCGACGAATGCAACTTCGCGATCATTCAACATGACCGGATATTGCACTTCCCGGATTCCGGGAACCTTATACCTTTTCTTATTTCCCAGCTTGAACTTTTTCTTTTCGTTATTGAAGCTGAATTTCTGCATGACGATGTCATCGTGGCCGCCGACATCCAGTGTATAGGCCAGCGTGTCGCCGGATGCGAATGAAGCGCCGTGCTCCTGGAATCCGAATTCAGGCGAGAGTTCGACTTCGAACCCGCGCATGTCAACGGAATGCAAGTATCCGCCGCTTACTAATTTCTTGGATCTGGTGTCAGTGCCGTTCGTCCAGTTGAGATACAGCGTTTCCCGTCCTCCGACGGTGTTTCGCGTGATAAAGTATTGATCGCGCGCCGCCAGCAGCGTCCCTTCGCCGACGGATTTCGCCTCATCGGCGATGTCCGTCTTGGCGCGGAGCGGGGAATATTGTTTTTCGATATGCCGGAAAAGCTTCTTGTCGAATTCTTCCAGTGTATCGCCCGTATTTTTCTTGAACGCGTCGGCAAAGCTCATCGTGGCGCCGTCTTTGTAGATTGCGCTGATGACATCGCCGCGGTTTTTATATTCCTCGGCCATGAAATGCGCGATATATTCGCCTTCTTTGTAGACAAGGCTCGTATACCAGGCGCTGTAGCGGTCGACGTGCGCGAGATAGTTGTTCAGATACGCATCGCGCATCACCAGTTCTCCTCGCGGATCCCAGGGGTGCGCGTAATGTTCAGCCGAACCTTCGGTGAACCAGAGCGGAAGATCGCGAAATACCATGTTCATCAGCGTCAGGCCGAGAAATTCGCCCTGATAGCGATGGACCAGTTCGTGCCGCAGGAGCCGCCGGAGTCCTTCCGGCGAATCGCGGAACGCAACTACGACGCGCTTCCACTTGATCATATCTGTTTCCCCGCCAAGACCCTTCGGAACCAATCCGTCGATGATATTCGCTTCTTCGAAGTCGCGCGCGGAATTGAAGATCACGATACGGATTTTTTCCGTAAAGCGGTTCATATTCATCTGCGCGCTGAAATCGCGATAGATTGCTTCCGTATCTTCGATATAAAGATCCGTCAGTTTTTTATCGGCGCCATAGGTGTAGATCTTGAAGTGCGGAGTTTCCACGACTTTCCAATCATATTTCCCGTAGCGCGGCTTGTTCTTATGCAGATGCCCGTAGGGCAGATACTGCACATTTTTGAAGTCGATGTCAGGCCAGATGAAATTTTCCAGGCCCTCCATGAATTGCGCTTTGGCAACGGACGACAGCAATGAAACGACAGACACAAGAATCAGCGACTTTATGCTCAATTTCATCAGATTTCACCATATTCTTCTTTCAAAGTGCACCGATAAATTCTAGGCCAAGGGATGGCTAAAGTCAAAGATAATTTTGCTTGTATATAATGGGGTGGAGTCTTATACTGGGAGGCAGGTCTGTTGACAGGGGAATATGAAATGAACATTCAGGAATTTTTCCGGGGATTGAAAGGCGATAATAAGGAATTGCTCGCGGAAATTGAAGTCCTCAGAGTGAAATACGGACTTGAAAAGCTGTATCTCGTATATATGAACGATGCGCAGGTTGTCTGGGGTTTTCGCAAGGTTGATTTTGACAGCAGCGGGCTTGCGGCTGAATTGAACGCCTGCGTGAAAACGCATACCGGCACGGATTATCTTGAAAAATACGGTCCCGATGGCGTGGTCATGCTTCCCGGCGATCAGGAAGAGGTCGCGTATGTTCTGGAAAAGGAACTGATGCCGTACATCAGAAGCCATAACGGCAATCTGAGCATCATCTGGGTCTGCGAAGACACCGGCGAAGTGACGGTGAGTCTGTCCGGGGCCTGCGAGTCGTGTCCCAGTTCGGTCATGACGATGCGGCTCGGCGTCGAGCAGACGCTGAAGCATCTGCTGCCCTGGGTCAAAGAGGTCACTGCTTCGGAAAAAGGCGTGGAGCCGGATTTCGGAATCCATGAAGCGCTGAGCGGACAACCGGAAGAGCCGGCGAATCCGCCGGCGAAGCCAAGTTCCAGCGTTGAAGAGGAGATCAACTCGTTCTTGTTGAATGATTTGCGGCCGAAATTCCGGAAGACTGCCGGTGAAGATCCTGATCTCAGCGAAGTGGTCGTCTGGCTGAAGGAATGCCGGAAAGAGCAGGGACTGGTCATGCTGGGAATGGCGATCAGCAAAGGAACCGGCTGCAGTCCGTTCTGCGGATGCGCTGCCGGTCAAATATCCGATGCGATCGGGGAGATGATGAAAAAAAGATTCGCGTGGATAAAAAAAGTCCACGGCGAAGCCAGTTTCCCGCCGGAGGATGTCCTGAAGCGATGGAATCACTGAGGCAAAGACCGCCGGAATGGCGGTCTTTTTTATTTTCACCTCCCTTTTCATTTTGCGGATTACCGTTTACAATAAAAATCATGCCCTTGTCGTTCAACGGATAGGACGCAAGATTGCGGATCTTGTAATTGTGGTTCGATTCCACACGAGGGCACAGACATAAAAATCGCCGGCCGGCGATTTTTATTTTTTAAAACCCGATCATTTTTTCAAAGTGGTCGGCGAGCGATTCCTCGTATTCCATTTCCGGAAGATGTTTTTTCAGGAATTCGGCGATTTCCGGAATGTCTTCGGAG
>CAYUKW010000059.1:0-4233 GCA_964445395.1 uncultured Candidatus Saccharibacteria bacterium | reverse complement strand
TGCATTTCCGGAGCCGCGGATACCGGCCATTGCGCCGTGGACGCGCCGCAGAAAGCGGAGGAATTAGGGAGGGAAATCGCCCGGCGGGGCATGGTGCTGGTCACCGGAGCGACTATCGGAATTCCCTATTGGGCGGCGAAGGGCGCGAAAGAAGAAGGCGGTATCGTCATCGGGCTTTCTCCGGCGGCGAGCGAAGCGGCGCACGTGAAAACCTATAAGCTGCCGACCGATTATCACGATCTGATCGTCTACACCGGTTTCGAATACTCCGGACGGAATCTTCTGCTGATCCGTTCATCGGATGCGGTCATCACGGTCTGCGGCCGCATGGGGACGCTGAATGAATTCACTATCGCGTTTGAAGACGGGAAGCCGATCGGAGTCTTGGAGGGGACCGGCGGAACTGCCGATGAATTAAGAGGCATCGTCGCTAAGATGCATCGGGGACCGGGACGGGTCGTCTATGCGAAGGATATCAAGGAACTGTTGGACAAAGAGGTGGCGGAAATCGACAACGACAGAAAGCATCAGGACGGCAATCGATACGTCAAAGGATAGTTTTAAAGTTAAAAAGTGACAGATAAAAATAATTAATAATTCATCAAGTATGTTAAAAAAAATTCTTCAAGCCCTGGGTCTTTCCAAGAAAATGCCCCGCACCGATAAACCGGCGGGCGCAGTCACTCATTATTACGGAGGTTTGAAGGTCGCGATCGTGAAATTCAATCAGGACGTGCCGTCCGGCAGCGCGGCGACATTCCAGGGCGCGACAACCGATTTTTCGCAGAATCTCGATTCCATGGAACTGGATCGGAAACCGGTCATGAAGGCGCCGAAAGGAAAGGAAATCGGCATTCAGGTGAAGAAAAAAGTCCGGGAAGGGGACAAGGTGTATCTGGATAAATAATATGTGGAACGAATTCTGGGCGTCGCATAACGTGGAGATGTTCAAACAGCTGCTGCTCGCGGTCGGGCTTGGCGCAGCTATCGGCATCGAGCGGGAAATCGCCCACAAATCCGCCGGTCTGCGGACGCATGCGGTTGTCGCGCTGGGATCAGCCTTGTTCACAATCGTCTCGCAGACGCTTTCCGGTCCATATATCGATCCGACGCGTATCGCCGCTCAGATCGTGACCGGCATCGGATTTCTTTGCGCGGGGCTTATTGTGTTCGATAAATCAAAAGTGACCGGACTCACGACGGCGGCCGGCGTGTGGACCGCTTCGGCGATCGGCATGGCGGTCGGTTTCCATCTTTACGCGATTGCAATTTTCGCCACGGCTCTGACGGTGTTCGTGTTCGTCATTCTGTGGCCGATTGAAAACAGATTCGTAAAGAAATTCGCGCCGCATGACGAGCACGCCAATAGATAATGCGCTGAAAACGCTGCTGCAACCCGCAAGCATACTCACCGGCACCATTATCGGTGCCGGCGTTTTTTCTCTACCGTTTGTATTTTTAAGCGCCGGACTGTCCACTAGTTTTTTCTATCTGCTCTTTTTCGGATTGATTTTTATTCTCTTGTATCTGCTCTACGCGGATATCATCGCGCGGACGCCCGGCGAGCATCGTTTTGCCGGCTATGCGCGGATCTATCTGGGACGCTGGGGGTTTGCCGCCGCGCTGGCCATCGGCGTGGTCCAGTTATTTTTCGTGCTGACCATCTATCTGATTCTGGCGCCAAGTTTTTCACGGCTTTTCATCGGCGGCGATTTCCCGCTGCACGTCCTGGCGTTCTGGCTTATCGGATCGCTGGCGCTGTTCGCGGACAGCCGGCGATTTGCCCGGATGGAATCCGCCATTGTTGCTGGAATCGCGCTGATTATGGCGCTGCTGTTTTTTTCAGGAATCGGAAAATTCATGATTTCTCCGATCGGGTTCGGAAATCCGGATCTTACGAAATTTCTCGCCGTCGGGCCGATCCTGTTCGCGCTGTCCGGCGCATTGGCTATTCCTGAGGTGATAAGTTATTTCCGCGAAGAAAAGATTCCGATTGCATATGCGAAGCGAAGCATCATGCTTGGCGGAATCGTGCCGCTGATCGCCTATGGCGCGTTCGTGCTCGGCGTCATCGGACTTTCGCGAACAGTATCCGAAGACGCGGTATCCGGCCTTATCGGATCTGTGCCGCCGGAGTTTTTAACCGTTATCGGGATACTTGGTATTTTGTCGCTGACCGGTTCTTATATAGCCGTCGGGGAAAGTCTGCGGCGCACGATCCGGTATGACCTGGGATTGTCGGATATGACCGGAGGGGCTGCGGCAGTGCTGGCGCCGATTATTCTTTACGGCGCGGGATTTCAAAGTTTTATCGGCGCGATCTCCTTCGTCGGCGCGATTTTCTTGCCGCTGGAAAGCATTCTGATCGTAGCCATCTGGATCAAAATGAATAAAAAATCCGAAGTCTCGGCGCTGTTTGTCGGACGATGGGCGAGGCTGGTCATCCCGGTTATGTTACTCGTGTTTTTAATCAGCCTTTTTTATGCGATACTATAGAGAGTCATAAAATATTTAAAATAGCATGTCGAAAAAACAAAATACAAAAGGAGGAAGGCTCTCGTCTCCGAGAAAACAGGCGGAAGCGTTCGGCGGGGCGAAGAAAGGAATCATAATCTGTGAAACCTGCAAGATTTTTTATTATAAAAAATCCTGGCATCATGACGCGGATGCATTCATCGCCGCGCGGGAGAATAAGGATATGCCGGTCAGTTTTGCGCTGTGTCCCGCCTGCGCGATGATCAAAAATAAACAGTACGAAGGCAAGGTGACGATAAAAAATATTCCGGACGCGCAGAAAGTTGATCTGCTGAATCTGATCAAGGGATATTGCGAGCGGGCATTTGACCGCGATCCGCTTGAGCGCCTGATTGCCGTGACCTCGATCGGCACTGCGGCGACGGTGACGCTGACGAATAACCAGCTCGCGCAGCGGCTCGGGAAGAAGATCAAAGATGCGTTCAATAAGGTGAAACTGACGACCGCCTATCTCCGCGAGCCGGGAGATGTGGCCAATGTCATAGTTGAATTTTTAGTTGATTAGCCAGTACGCTTCTACGAGAATCGCGGTTCTCTTGCTCTCGCGGCAAGAGCCCGCTACGCCTCGGCAGAAAAAGTCCCGCATTGCGGGACAACAAGCTTTTTCTGCCTGCGGGGTTTCTCTACGAAGCATACTGGCTAGTTTTATTTGGAGAGGGTAGTATGGGAATACGTCTCCATAGCTCAATGGATAGAGCATAGCCCTCCGAAGGCTGGGATTGTGGTTCGATTCCACATGGGGACACCTTGATTTCTTTTTCCGGGAAGAATACTATCTGAAATAGTCCTTTGTTGTTAAGGAATGAAATGCCATTTGTTGTGAGCACGAGGCTAGTGCAACGAGATGTTTTTTTGTCGATACATATGGACGGGAAATTGCGGGATTTGGCATTCCGAACTGGAAAATCTAAAAATGAGTTAATTCGGTTGATGATCATTGTCGGATTACGACGAAAGGGAAGGCTCGATAAGACGATGCAATTATCAAGGGCATTACAGCGAAAAGAGCGAAAAAGAATTGATAGGTTGTATCAGAAAGAATTAAGAGAAGTTTATAAGCGGCGCTAAGCCGCTTTTTTTATTGACTAATAAAAAGAGACAGTTATAATTTATTCAGCTCGTTAAATGAGAATGGAACCGATACATGGCCGCGCGGAAAGCTGCTGGGAAGAGAGTAATGATCGAATGCCTTAAGAAAAAATACAATGAAGTCTTGAAAAAAGCAGTCGATATGGGCTTCAGGCGTAATCGTAAAAAGAATGTAGAGGTGAAGAGCGGCGCATTCGTGAATGTGGTTTTTGGCGGAACTGCCAGCGATGAAACGATCGCCAGGATCAAAAAACTTCCTTTTGTAGTGGTGTGGAGCGATGGGTCCATCCAGCCATTTTGATTTTCAACCCCCGTAGTGCGGGGGATTTTTATTTTTTAATGGTAAAATAATCTTATGAAGAAGTTTTTACTGAATCTGTTTTTCATAAGCTTTTTGCTGAATTTTGTCTGGGAAATTTCCCAGATGGGATTTTACAGTACACTTGGCATGGGGGATGTTTCCGATTATTGGAACTTTATCCGGATCCATTGGGCGGTTTCTCTGAAAGACGCCTTGATGGTCGTGGTAGTTTATCTGGCGATCGGTTTTATATTGAAAAACTGGCACTGGTCGCTCCGGTGGAATTCCGGTTGGCTGATGCTCTGGCT
>CAYUKW010000058.1:0-4358 GCA_964445395.1 uncultured Candidatus Saccharibacteria bacterium | reverse complement strand
CCACTTCGCGGGCTTCTCACCGAACCGATTCTCCCGGATGCTTCCGAGAATTATTTTGAGATTGATGGTATTCATGTATTCAGTATCTCATAGCGCGCGCAACAATGCCAATAAAAAACAGCCCGCCTCAGATTGTGAAGCGAGCTGTTAGCCGTGAATCAATGTTACTGCAAATCATACGCGCCCGGAGTGGGAGATCCGTCTTTCAGGCAGATGGACTCCCCTTTTGTCAGCGTTGCAGTCAGATGATATCCCGGATTGCATGCGGGAACGAATAATCCGAAATCGGGATTCTTCACAAGGATCGGCATTGCGATATCGCCGGATGCATCGCCCGCGGATTCCTGAAATCGCGCAGCGGTGCCGAATTTCTGCGCATGATCCGAACCCGGATTGCGCCGCATCAGCCTGCCGCCGACGTGATAGCCGACCAGGGAAACGAGGAAAAGAAATCCGAGGATCTTTTTCATTCGTTTCTGCCTTTTTCTCTAAATACAAACTGATGATAATATACTACTAAGCTATCTTTATGTCAATGAAACCGGGGCGTGCCCGGACGGGACGGATGGAGAGCGCTTTCCCGGCTGTTCCTTTTCAGTGATGTCGATTTTGATATCGCGTTTCCTGAGCGCCTCGATGATCTCGTTCCGCGCTCCGCTTTCAATCGCTTCCGGAGGAAAAACCCCGGTCTGTTTTATTTTTGAGATGGAGAGCGCGAATATCGCCGCGGACAAGCCGGCGGCGTAGGAGACATAATTGGCGCCGGGATAGATCTTATTGATCGCGATCTGATCGGGAAACAGGATCATCGCCTTGCGGACGACGCTTTTCTTTTCCCGGATGCCGCGTTCTTCCACGGACGCCCAGAAATTCGCGTTATGCAGCTTGCCCGATTCGGCCAGCTTTATCATATTGCGCGGCGACGGCACATCGGGCCAGATTTTCAGCAAAAAATCATAGGGAACGACGGTCGTCTCCCCGATTTTCATCGGAGTCTTTTTGAAAAGTCCCAGCTTGAACAATGTGCGCGCGAGTTCAATCTCGCCGCCGCCGGCTTTCAGGTCCGCATAATTGGTCTTGATGTATTTCGGAATCGTGCCGATCTCCTCCTGGGCCAGCAGATAGCATTTCGTATCCTCATGCGGCGCGGGAAAATCTGAAAATTCCTCATCGGCGAAATTATTCTTCGTCACAAATTTGCCGAACTCCCATGTGATCGGCTTATTCCAGATTTCATCAAACAGGATCGCCTTTGACCAGGCGGTGAACGGGACATCGGAGCTGACATCCTCCAGCAACCGCACTTTGACGTATTCGATCCGCTTCAATCCTTCCGCGAGCGCGCCTGCCATCAGATTCGTCACTCCCGGCGCGGCCGATGCGTTGATCAGGCCCTTCAGTCTGGCTTTTTTAAATTCCGCGTCAAGCTGGAGCTGCTCAACGTGCCCGTTTTCCCAATCAGAAGCGAAATCCTGATAATGGGCTCCGGCCGCGAGCGCGATCTTCATGAGACTCAGATTGAACGACGGCAGCGATGCGTTGATCAGCAACGCCATGCCTTTCGCCGCATCCGTCACCGCAGCGGTATCCGTGGCATTAATGGTCTGAAAGGTTATTTTGGGACCAGGAACAATGAATTGTTTAGCCTTGTGCAGATCAATATCCCCCAGGACAATCTGTTGCACATCCGGGGATTCCGCGAGAAATTTTGCCGCTATGGAGCCGGCGGCGCCCGCCCCTAT
Organism: uncultured Candidatus Saccharibacteria bacterium; assembly: GCA_964445395.1. Lineage (GTDB taxonomy): Bacteria > Patescibacteriota > Minisyncoccia > UBA6257 > 02-FULL-45-10c > REEB48. The sequence goes on along the minus strand of CAYUKW010000058.1, from coordinate 2,616 downwards.
GATTAAGACTTTCATGGTAGTTGAAAACCAATATAGCACCTCCCGCGGCCGAAAGGAAATGCCTGGAAAAAAGCCGGAAATCAATTACGTTTGCATCTTTTTGATGATAGACTACAGGAACGCAGGCGAAATTATGATTCTCGCGGCGTGGATATCGGAAAACTATTTACTACACGATGAAAAATCTGAAACTGACAACGCTTGTGGTGCTTTTTTTACTCTCGGTTCATTTTGCATCCGCAGAAACCGCAAGCACGTCCGCAAAAACAAAATTCGCCGCAGCGCCGAAACCCGCAGACTACCTGAAAATCTTTTATTACCGGAACGGTAAAAACGCGAAAGCGTCATTCTCGAAAAATCTGAAATTGATCGACGTAGTTGCGCCGCAGTCGTATTCGCTCACTGCAAACGGGAAACTTTCCGGGAAAATCGACAGCGCGGTGCTGGCGCTGGCGCGCAAAAATAAGATCAAAGTGATGCCGCTGGTCACGAACGGCAATTTCAATGCGACCACCTCGGCGAAGCTCCTCGCGGATGCGGCAAAACAGGATGCGGCGATCGCGGCGCTCATCGCCGAAGGCAAAAAACAGAAATTCTGGGGCTGGCAGTTTGATTTTGAAGGAATGCCCGCGTCGTCCCGCGATGCCTATTCGGCGTTCATAAAAAAAGCGAGCGCGGCGCTGCGCTGGAATGATTTCACCGTGAGCGTCGCGGTGGTGGCGCAGATATCCGAAAATCCCGGAGATTATCAGAAGGACCTCTGGAATCGGGTCATCGGCGTGTATGATTACGGCGCGCTCGCGACCAGCGCCAACTTCATCAGCATCATGTCGTATGATGATCCCGACTCAAAAGGTCCGGTCACCCGCTATTCCTGGCTGACCCAGGTGCTGGCGCACGCCCTGCAATTGATTCCCAACGAAAAACTGTCCATGGGAATTCCACTGTATTATTGGAAATGGGACGACGCGGCCGGAAAACTGGTCGGCATCGGAGGATACTCCGGAATAAAAAATACCCTGCAGACGAAAAAAGTCCAGACCGGCTACAGCACTGAGGAACAGGCGCCGTTCATACGGTATACGAGCAATAAAAAACAATACACCATCTGGTATGAGAACGCCGCGAGCGTGGCGAAAAAATTGGAACTTGTTTCAAAATATGATCTGCTGGGATTTTCCGCCTGGGTTTTGGGATCCGAATCCCCCGACGCATTCAATTCCCTCAAGAAATAAAATTACAAACCGAGGAGTTTCAAAAAATCCTCCAATTCCCGGTCTTCAATCGGCCGGAACTCCCCTTCCTTGAGATTCCCCAGCTTGATATTCATGATGCGGACGCGCTGCAAATCAGTGACCACATAGCCGAACGCGGCGCACATGCGGCGGATCTGATGTTTTTTCCCCTCCACCAGCGTGATGCGGAATCGCGTTTCATTGATCTGCTTCACGATAGCCGGCTTGGTCATATGCCCCTTGATTTCAATGTCGATTCCCGTGCCGAGATGGCGGAGAAAGTGTTTTTCCAGCGCCTTATCGACTTTCACCACATATTCTTTTTCATGTGCATACTTCGGATTCAGGAGCTGATCGGTGATGCGCCCGTCATTGGTCAGGATTATCAGTCCGTGAGAAGAACGGTCCAGCCGCCCGATCGGAAAAACCGGAACTCCGAACTTGGCGACATCCGTAATCGATTCCTGGCCTTCTTCCGGATTGTTCGTCACGATGCCGTGTGGTTTGTTGTACGCGAAATACACCAGATTATTCCTGATCTTCTCGATAACCTTAGAATTCACTTCCACGGTATCGGTTGCAGCGACCTTATCGCCCAGTTTCGCGATCCGTCCGTTGATTTTCACCGATCCGCTCTCGATCAGCTTATCCGCCTCGCGCCGGCTGGCGTATTTCCTGGATGCCAGATATTTGTTGATCCGCGCGGGATATTTTATCGATTCCATATGACCATCGTATACTAAGCGACAATAAGTTGAAAGTGCTTTATAATGGAGGAATGTTAATCGATGATATCACCATCAAAGTGAAGGCTGGAGACGGCGGACAAGGCGCCGTGGCGTTCAATAAGAATAAGATGTCCCTCGGTCCTGCCGGCGGAAGCGGCGGAAGCGGCGGCGGCGTTTTCATGGAAGGCTGCTCGGATCTGAGCGCGCTCAATCAATTTCGATACAAAAAAGAGGTCGCCGCGGAAAACGGCGAACCCGGCAAGAAACAATTCTGCGACGGCGTGACCGGAAAAGACCTGATATTGAAAGTGCCGGTCGGCACGGTCATCCATAATCTCACCGAAAAGACCCGTCAGGAAATCGTGAAAATCGGCGAACGGGTGCTTATCAGCGAGGGCGGCCACGGCGGCAAAGGCAATTTTCTGTTCCGCTCATCCAAAAACACCAGCCCGAAACGGTTCCAATTCGGATTGCCGGGAAAACAATACCTGCTCCGGCTTGAGCTGAAACTCATCGCGGATGTCGGTTTTGTCGGATTGCCGAACGTCGGCAAGTCCAGCCTGCTCAACGAACTCACCGGCGCGAAAAGCAAAGTCGCGAATTATCCGTTCACCACGCTGGAGCCGAATCTCGGCGTCTATTATGAGCTGATT
>CAYUKW010000057.1:0-4372 GCA_964445395.1 uncultured Candidatus Saccharibacteria bacterium | reverse complement strand
GGAGAAGCTGGATATGGCGGTGCGCGGCCGCGATATGGCGACCGGACTTCCGAAGGAAATAATTCTGAAAGATACGCATATCCGCGCGGCCATGTCCCGTTCGGTTAAAATGATTCTGGATGCGACGCGCGAAGTTATTGAGACGACTCCGCCGGAACTCGTCGGCGATCTGCTCCGCAACGGCATATATCTTGCCGGAGGAGGTTCGCTTCTGAAAAATTTCGATAAGCTTCTGGAAAAAGAACTGCTGGTGCCGGTCCGTGTGATTGACGATCCGCTGACGGCCGTGGTTCGCGGCTGCGGTATCGCCGTGGAACAGTTCGACAAGTACTACAACGTGGTGAATAATCCGCTCCGGCCGAGGGATATCAAAATATAGTAAAAAGTTTAAAGTTGAAAGTGAAAAACAAAAGGACCTTTAATTGAGGGACTTTTTGTTTTAGAATGACTAACGAAAGGCAATCACCGCAAATTATGAAAGACGATTTTAATCTGGAACATTCAATAATTGAAAGCGGCATCAAACGCGATCTGGAGATTCTGGAGATGCCGCTTTCCAAAAGAACCTTCACGCTGATCAGCATCAGCAGCTTTATTTTCATCGGCCTTATTTTCAGCCGCGTCGCGTATCTTTCTTCCGTGCAGGGGAAATTCTATGAGAATCGTTCAGTGATGAATGTCGCCCAGCCGGTGACGCTGCCGGCGATCCGCGGCCTGATCTATGACCGGTATGGCGTCGTGCTTGCGGAAAATAAATCCGCCCAGCGGGTGGCGCTGAATACGATCATAGCCGAGAAGGAAAATATCGATATGCCGGAGCTTACTTCCGCGCTCAGTCCGATTCTTGATGCCAGTGCCGAGGATCTGCAGGCGCTCATCCGGAAGGCTGATCTTGAAAAGATGGCGCTGGTGACGCTCGCGCGGAATATCTCTCCGGATCAGGCCGCGGCCATTGGAAAATTGGGCATCCAGGCGTTGGAGATCCAGGATGATTATACGCGCAGCTATCCTTTCGGCGCGGCGTTCGCGCACGTGCTCGGATATGCCAGCGCCGCGCAGTACGGCGATGTGCGCGGGATAACCGGCCTGGAAAAACAGTATGACGAGGCGATCGCCGGAAAAGACGGCACGCGTATTTTTTACCGTACCGCCAAAGGCGATATTTTGGATGAAAAATTGCTGGATGCGCCTCAGCACGGCGAAAATCTGCATACGACCATCGATGCGGGCCTGCAGGAATATTTTTATAATCGCCTGATTGCGGCACTGAAGTCGCTCGGGAAAAATGTCGGCGTCGGAATTGCGATGGATCCGCAGACCGGGGAAGTGCTCGCGATGGTGAACGCGCCGAGCTATGACAATAATATATTTACCGATCCTCTGGCGAAAAAAGCGCGGGCGGAAATACTGACTGCCCCATTTCAGCCGCTGTTCGACCGGGCGGTTTCCGGAATCTATACTCCCGGATCGACAATTAAGCCGGCGGTGGCGATTGCGGCGCTGAAGGAAGGGGTGATCACCCCGCAGACGCAGGTTTTTTCCAAAGGATATATCGAGCTGCCGAACCCGTATGATCCGGCGCATCCAAGCAGATTCCTGGACTGGAAGCCGAACGGTTGGGTTGACGTGCGTTCTGCGCTCGCAAAATCAAGCAATATCTTCTTTTATTCGGCCGGCGGCGGGTTCGGCGATGTCAAAGGTCTGGGAATCGACAAATTGAAGGAATACTGGAAATTTTTCGGATTCGGCGCGAAAACCGGAATCGATCTTGATGCCGAGGCTGTGGGATTTCTTCCTGATCCGGCGGAGAAACTGGCGGACAAAAAAGATCCATGGCGCATCGGCGATACCTATAACGTGACCATCGGCCAGGGGGATTTTCAGGTGACGCCGATACAGCTCATTAATATGATTTCTTCCATCGCGGCCGATGGCAGAATGTACAGACCGTTTCTGGTGCAGTCGCAGACGGATGCGACCGGCACGACCAGCGTCCGCCAGCCGGAATTGGTCCGCGATTATTCCGATCTGACTTCGGAAATCCATGAAGTGCAGGAAGGAATGAAAGACACCGTGCGGCAACCGTACGGCACTGCGAATTCTCTGGCTGATTTGCCGTTTGAAGTTGCTGCCAAGACCGGTACGTCACAGACTTTGAATAACACCAAAGTGAATGCGCTGTTCGTCGGGTACATCACTCCCGACGCGCTCGCGAAAGTCGGCGCCCCACTGAATAAGCAGATTGCGGTGATGGTGCTGATTGAAAACGCGAAAGAGGGAAGTCTGAACGCGGTGCCGATCGGGAAAGATGTTTTGAATTGGTATTATCAGAATCGATTAGTGCAAAACGGAAAGTAAAAAGTTGAAAGTATAGTATAATAAAGGCACTGTTATGCTGCAGAAAAAATCACAACTTCGGCAGGATTTAGTTTCCGGCGATTGGATTGTCATCGCTCCGGGGCGGGCTGACCGGCCGCATCAATTTTTTAAAAAACGCGCTCCACGTAAAATCGCTCCAAAATCCACCTGCCCATTTGAAGATCCGCAGAAGACCGGCCATGGCGATCCTATTTCATCCTATGGCGATGCGAAATGGGCTTTACAGATAGTTGAGAACAAGTATCCGGCGTTTACGCACAAGGAAGTATGCAGCGCCGTCAGGAAAGACGGGCCGTATTCTGTGACCGACACTGGCGGACATCACGAATTGCTTATCACCCGGGATCATGATAAAAATCTGTCGCAGCTTTCCCGGAATCAGGCGCGGCAGATACTGGAAGCGTTCCGCGACCGGTATCTGATGCTGTCCAGCGACAGATGCATCGCATATATTTCCATGTTTCAAAATTGGGGTCCGTCCGCCGGCGCGTCAATTTATCATCCGCATTACCAGTTCATCGCCGCCCCCATTGTTCCGCCGGATGTGATGCATTCTTTGATCGGTTCAGCGCAATATTATGAAGATCATAAAAGATGCGTGCACTGCGTGATGATCGATTGGGAAAAGAAACATAAGGAACGGATCATCTATGAAAATGCCGGCGCCATTGTATTCGCTCCGTTCGTTTCCCGAGCCGCATTCGAGGTGCGTATTTTCCCCAAAAAGCATCTGCCGTATTTTGAGAATACCCTGGACGTTGATATGGACTATGTATCCGATGCGCTTCAACACGCGCTCAAAAAAATAAGAAAAAATTTATTTGATCCGGATTATAATTTCTTCATTCATACCGCCCCGATGAAAGATAAGGAAACGCACAAAGCGTATCATTGGCATATTGAAATCATTCCGAAGATATCATTGAATGCGGGATTTGAATTGGGGACGGGCATTGAGATCAATTCCATAGATCCGGATGCGGCGGCGAAGCTGCTTCGCAAATAATGCGGCACCAGTATGTTTAATCTTATATCTTTAATAAAAACGTTCGGGTATCTCGGGATTTTCGCGGTGATATTCGCGGAGTCGGGATTGTTCATAGGATTTTTTTTCCCCGGTGACAGCCTGCTGTTCACTGCCGGGTTTCTGGCGTCGCAGGGATTTTTGAATATCTGGATCCTTATGGGGCTGGTGTTTGCCGGCGCGGTGCTCGGCGATAGCGTCGGATACGCGTTCGGCTATCGCGTGGGACCGATGATTTTCAAACGGGAAGATTCCTTTATTTTCCATAAAGATAATCTGGAATACGCGAAAAAATTCTACGAGAAGTACGGCAAAAAGACAATCATTCTCGCGCGATTCATGCCTGCAGTCCGGACATTCGCGCCGATTCTCGCCGGCGTGGGCAAAATGGACTATGCGGTTTTTCTGCCGTTCAATGTCATCGGCGGATTTCTGTGGGGGGTAGGGCTTCCATGGCTGGGATATTATCTGGGCAGCACGATTCCCGATGTCGACAAATATCTGATTCTGATCGTGCTGGCGATCATCGTTCTTTCCATCGCTCCAACGGCATGGCATGTTCTGCGGGACCGGAATACGCGCGCGAAGATATGGAATATGATTAAAAAGAATATTTTCAAGCGCCATGTCTAAGGCACCGCTCGAATTTTTTTAAAAATCATTCTCGCGTTAGTGGAATAAAAATCAATTTATGAAAAGTAAAATACTTATATTTAATTGGAAGATGAATCCGCGCACGCTGAATGAGGCGTCGGTTCTGGCGCAGGCGAGCGATCATGAGAATGTCGTTGTTGCGCCGCCATTCCCGTTTCTGGAATCGGTTGCAGATACGCTGGTAAAGGCAAAGCTGGGAGCGCAGGACGTCGCCTGGGCGGAGGGAGGGGCGTTCACCGGTGAAGTGTCCGCAGGAGAATTGAAAAATCTCTGCGTACAGTATGTGATTGTCGGGCATTCGGAACGCCGGCATAC
>CAYUKW010000056.1:3065-4410 GCA_964445395.1 uncultured Candidatus Saccharibacteria bacterium | reverse complement strand
ATTCGGAACGCCGGCATACGCTGGGAGAAACCGATGAAGTTGTCGCGAAAAAAATGAAAGCAGCGGTTGATGGAGGGTTGATTCCCGTGCTGTGCGTCGGCGAGACGAAAGCGGAGAAAGATGCCGGCACGAAAGAAGGGGTTATCGAGCGGCAATTGAAAACTGCGCTTTCCAACTTTGAACTTTCAACTTTGAACTTTCAACTATTCGTCGCTTATGAGCCTGTCTGGGCGATCGGCACCGGCGATCCGGAAACTCCGGAGGGCGCCCGTGAAACCATCGCGTTTATTAAGTCCTTTGTGAGGGGTTATAAGTTAAATGTTAAAATATTATATGGCGGCTCGGTTGATTCCCGGAATCTGAAAGATTTTTTGAAGCTTGATGAGATTGACGGAGCGTTGGTCGGCGGCGCGAGTCTGAAAAAAGAGGAAGTTGAGAAAATGATCCAGCTTGTATGAAGCGGATCGTGGCGTGCGTTGCGATTTTGGCTTCAGTCGCATCGGTTTTCATGATAAATAATCTGTTTTTCAATCCTATGGCTTCAGCTGAAAAAATAAATCTGACGGCTTCTGACGGACAAAAGATATCCGCGATTTTTTATCCGGTCCCTGATCCACGGGGATGGCTGCTCTTGACGCATAAGATGCCTGCGACAAAGGAATCATGGGATTCATTCGCCAAAGAAATGCAGGCAACTGGCTACAGCAGTATCGCAATCGATCTTCGCGGACACGGAGAATCGCAGGGCGGACCGGACGGATATATGAACTTTACCGACGCGGAGCATCAGGCGGGTATCTTGGACTTGGAAGCGGCGTGGGAATTTCTGAAATCGCAAGGCGCGACTCCGGACAAGGTGACGGCGATCGGCGCGTCCATCGGGGCGAATCTTTCTTTGCAGTTCCTGACGATGCATCATGATATCGGCGGAGGCGTTTTATTATCGACCGGCAATTACAAAGGAATTGACAGCGGCGCCCTGGTCAAAAAGCTGGATGCCGGGCAAAAACTGCTTTTGGTTGCCAGTAGGAAGGACGAACGCGCGACCGGCAATAATGCCGCGCAGAATCAGGAATATTATGATTCAGCGGCGCAGGTTACCACTCGGCACCTGGTTCTGTTTGACAGTGCCGGCCATGGAACGGATCTTTTGAAATTGGAAAAGGAGTATAATCTAATGGAGGCAATTAAAAAATTTTTAACGTATGGATCAATCAATTAATGAATCAACTAAAAAAGATCTTCAGTTAAGTTTTCTGGTCGGCATCATTGCGGGCGTATTATTATTGCCGATTCTGCCGAATCTCGGCCTGCATCTCAGTGTCGCCGGGAGAGTGGCGTCGTC
>CAYUKW010000056.1:0-3055 GCA_964445395.1 uncultured Candidatus Saccharibacteria bacterium | reverse complement strand
TCGTCGGTGGCGCTTATGGTATTCACGCCGTTCGGATATGGAGTCGCGTATCTGCTGCGCGGCTGGCTGCCCTGGATCATGCAGTTCGTGAAATTCGGCATCACGGGCGGATTGAATGCCTTGATTTACCTGGGAGTCCTTAATCTGCTCATCAGCGCGACCGCGATCGCCGGCGGTTTTTATTATTCGGTATTCGTATCCGCTGCGTTTATGGTTTCCGTCGTGAACAGTTATTTTTGGAATAAATATTGGGTGTTCCAGGCGGCTGCAACCGGCGGCGGAAAAGGGGAATTTGTGAGATTTTTTCTCGTGAATCTGGTCGGATTTCTGATCAATGTCGGCGCGGCTTCTTTCGTGGTGAACAGCATCGCAGCTCCCGCGGGAATTTCGCCGTCACTCTGGGCGAATATCGGGGCGGTGTCGGCAGTATTTATCACCTTGTTCTGGAACTTTTTGGGCACTAAGTTTATCGTCTTCAGGCGCTAACTTCTTGCTTTTTAAAGAGTAGTATGCTATAATAGAATCGTGAGTGTGAGTATACCTTAACGATGATATCGACTGAGGTATGCCCTTTCGCGATTTGTAGCTGAAGACCCCGCAAGGGGTCTTTGGTTTATCGTGCGAGAAAATGGATGAGTATTTATCCACTTCTCACTTTTGAATTTATACTTTATACTTATGGTGGGTGGTAGGAGAGCACTCACGCAATTACAAATCGCATTGGAGGTCACCACTACCACTCACCGAGCATATAATGTATGTTGTGTGCTGGGTGAGTGGTAGTTCCTCCGGAGTGCATCGCGATAATTAAAAAAAGAGCGCAATACACAATGAGAATACAAATAAAAGCAAAAGGCTTTGAAATGACAGCCTCCCTGCAGCAGTTCATCGAGGATAAAATGATGAGCCTGGAAAAATATGTTTCCCGCTGGGATGAAAGCGATGGAGTCATCATGAGGATAGAGGTGGCAAAAACCACTAATCATCATCAGAAGGGCCCGATATTTTACGCCGAAGCCAATCTTGATCTGCCGAAACATATGCTCCGGGTTGAAGAAACAAATGAAGACATGCATACGGCAATCGATGCGCTGAAGGATCGGATGAAAACCGAAGTGCTGAAGGTGAAAGAAAAAGCAGCTGATCATTAAGTTCTCTTACGCTTATTTTTTCAGCATAAATTCGGCCCTTTAAAAGCGGGGCCGTTTGTATTAAAATAGGAAAGACTCATATATATGAAATTACTGAATTTTTTATTCGATCCGGCGAAAAATCTGAAAAGCCGCGTTGGGGAAATAAACGCTTTGGAAGCGGAAATTGCCGCGCTTCCGGATGAGCGGCTGAAGCAGGAAAGCGCCAAACTGAAAGCGCGCGCATCCGCGGGAGAATCGCTGGATATGCTTTTGCCGCGCGCATTTGCATTGATCCGCGAATCCGCGAAGCGGACGCTCGGCCAGCGCCATTTTGACGTGCAGCTGATGGGCGGCATCGCCTTGCACGAAGGAAAGATTGCGGAAATGTCCACGGGCGAGGGGAAGACGCTGTCATCCACGGCGCCGGTATATCTGAATGCGCTGGAAGGCAAGGGCGTCCACGTGGTGACGGTCAATGAATATCTCGCAAAGCGCGATGCGGTATGGATGGGACAGATTTACCATTTTCTGGGATTGAAAGTCGCATGCCTGATCCATGGCGGAGCGCGGATGTACGATCCGGAGTATATTTCCAAGAATGCGGAAACGCTGATTGATAAGGAGCGCGATACAACGGGAAGTTTTCTGGTCCAGGAAGAATATCTCCGGCCGATTTCCCGCCGCGAAGCGTATGACGCTGATATCACTTACGGAACAAATCATGAATTCGGTTTTGATTACCTCCGCGATAACCTGGTGTATGTGCGGGATCAGCAGGTGCAGTCGCGCGGGCGCAATTTCGCGATCATCGATGAAATCGACAGCATTTTGATCGACGAGGCGCGCACGCCGCTCATCATCTCCGCGCCCGATGCGGAATCCAGCGATTACTATAAAATATTTACAAAAATTGTGGCAGGACTTATTCCTGTTGAGGATTATGTTGTTGATGAAAAATATCGCTCGGTGAGCATAACCGAAGCTGGCATTGATAAGGTGGAAAAATCTCTGAAGATCGGGAATATCTATGATCCGGAAAATATCCGCCTTATGCATTATTTAGATGAAGCCTTAAAGGCTAAGCCATTGTTTACGCGCGATAAGGATTACGTGGTAAAAAATGATGAGATCATCATCGTGGACCAGAACACCGGGCGTTTGATGTTCGGGCGGCGTTATTCCGGGGGATTGCATCAGGCCATAGAAGCAAAGGAGGGCGTCAAGGTGCAGCAGGAATCCAGGACGTACGCGCAGATCACCATCCAGAACTATTTCCGTCTTTATAAAAAACTGTCCGGCATGACCGGCACGGCGCAGACCTCTGCGGAAGAATTCGATAAGGTGTATAAGCTGCATGTGGTCACGATTCCCACAAATAAATCTGTCCAGCGGAAGGATATGGCGGATCTCATCTATAAGACTTCAGACGCCAAATTCAATGCGGTCGCCGAAGAAATAAAAGCGCGGCAGCAGAAAGGCCAGCCGGTATTGATCGGCACCATTTCCATCGAGAAGAACGAAGAGCTTTCTTCGTATCTCCAGCGCGCGGGCGTGAAGCATGAAATTCTGAACGCGAAAAATAACGAGCGGGAAGGAGCGATCATCGCGCAGGCCGGCAGATCCGGCGCGGTGACGCTCGCGACCAATATGGCGGGCCGCGGCGTGGACATTATCCTCGGCGGCAATCCGCCGGATATTCTGGAGTCGGAAAAAGTGAAGGATCTCGGCGGGTTGCATGTCATCGGCACCGAGCGCCATGAAGCGCGCCGCATCGACAATCAGCTCCGCGGACGCGCCGGCAGGCAAGGCGATCCCGGTTCTTCACAGTTCTATCTTTCGTTGGAAGACGATCTGATGCGGATTTTCGGCGGCGACCGCATCAAAGGATTGATGGAATCTTTGGATATTCCTGATGATATGCC
>CAYUKW010000055.1:0-4431 GCA_964445395.1 uncultured Candidatus Saccharibacteria bacterium | reverse complement strand
ATACCGACCTCGGCAAAGTCGGCGAACAGGACATGATCATGGATTCCAATGAGATTGAGAAAGAGCGCGGCATCACCATCTTTTCGAAGAACGCCGCGGTCATGTACGGCGACACGAAAATCAACATCATCGACACGCCGGGACACGCGGATTTCGGCGGTGAAGTGGAACGTGTTTTGAATATGGCTGACGGAGCCCTGCTTTTGGTTGACGCGCAGGAAGGTCCGATGCCGCAAACCCGGTTCGTGCTGAAAAAAGCGCTGGCAATGGGCCATAAAATCGTCCTGGTCATCAACAAAATCGACAAGAAGAACGCGCGCGTGAATTACGTCCTGGAAAAAGTCATCGAACTTTTCATCGAGCTCGGCGCGAACAACGAGCAGCTCAACTTCCCGATCATCTATTCCGCCTCCAAGCTCGGACTGGCCGGTCTTACTCCGGAACTGGAAAAAATGACCGACATCAAACCGGTATTCGAGACTGTCATCAAATACGTTCCGGAGCCGAAAGTGAATCCCGACGGACCGCTCCAGATGATGGTGACGTCCATCAATTATGACAACTACAAAGGCAAAATCGGCATCGGCCGCATCCATCAGGGAAAACTGAAGGCGTCTTTGCCGATCGCCCATATCAGCCGCGAAGGAAAAATCAAAGTGACCAAAGTGGCCGCGCTCATGACGTTCCTCGGATTGGCGCGGGTGGAAGTCCAGGAAGCGGAAGCCGGCGACATCGCCGCGATCGCCGGCGTGGAAAATATCAACATCGGCGATACGATCACGGATGCCGCCACGCCGATGCAGCTGCCGCCGATCACCATCGAGAAGCCGACCGTGAAGATGATTTTCAGCGTCAACAACTCCCCTTTTGCCGGACAGGAAGGGCAATATTGCACCTCCCGCAACCTCAAGGAGCGGCTGGAAAAAGAATTGGATAATGACGTAGCGCTACAGGTCTTTCCGGGAAAATCCCCGGACGAATTCATCGTCAACGGACGCGGAGAGCTGCACCTCGGCATTCTGATCGAGAAAATGCGCCGGGAAGGTTTTGAACTGCAGGTCTCCAAGCCGGAAGTCATCATGAAAGAAGAAAATGGGAAAACCATGGAACCGGCGGAAGATGTCTGGATCGAAGCGCCGGAAAAATATTCGGGAACCATCATCGAAAAGATGAGCCGCCGCAAAGGCGAGATGAAAAATATGGCAGTGGAAAATGGCATTGTTTCATTCCACTTCTTCATTCCAACCCGCGGACTTATCGGCTTCCGCAATGAATTTCTGATCGACACCAAAGGCAACGGCATCATCAACACGCTGTTCGCCGGCTATCATCCGAAATGGGAGGATATCCAGACGAATCCGCACGGATCGCTCATCGCCCATGAAACCGGCATCAGCACCGCCTACGCGCTTCTGATGTCCCAGGAACGCGGAGAAATGTTCATCGGTCCGGCGACGAAAGTATACGAAGGCCAGGTAGTGGGCCAGAACGCGAAAGCCGAAGATCTGACGCTGAATGTCTGCAAGGCCAAGCAGCTGACCAACTTCCGCGCCAAAACCGACGCCGTGACCGACGATCTCATTCCGCCGCGCGCCATGACGCTGGAACAGTGCCTGGAATATCTCGGCGACGATGAGCTTTTGGAAGTCACCCCGAAAAGCCTGCGCCTCCGCAAACGGATCCTCAAAAATCAGCTCAGAAAATAAATAAAAAAACGCCCTTATCGGGGCGTTTTGCGCTCCTATCTGTGTCGGAGCGCAATAAAAACAGCCAATACTAATAAATAAAATATGCCGGTGACCAAAACGAAATCAGAAAACAGCTTAGCCCAGGAAAAATTATTTGCGCACCCTACAAACAAAAATCCGACAAGCGATGCGTAATATCCCGGAGTCGAAAGCATTTCCCAAAATGCGGCGATCACCAGTCTTTTCATGCGATCTCCATCAGCAACTAAAGGCAGTATAGATTATCAAAGCGCTGAAATCAAACCAAAACCATAAAATTCTTTTATGCCATCTCTCTGATATGCCATAAAATCTATCTCAATAAACTTCCCGGTTTTTTGACTTTATTGGCATTTTCTGGTGATCTCTGCTATCCTCTACCCATATGAATCCACAGCAAAACAACGGTTTTTCCGGACTCGGCATTGCGCCGAATATTCTGAGTTCTCTGGAAAAACATAACTTCCAGCAACCGACGCCTATTCAGGAGCAATCCATTCCGATTGCCGTTGAAGGCAAAGACGTCGTCGGCATCGCGCAGACCGGCACGGGAAAGACGCTTGCGTTCGGCATTCCGATGATCCAGCGCGCCCTGCAGGGCAAAGGCAAAGGCCTGATAGTGCTGCCCACCCGGGAACTCGCGATGCAAGTCCGGGAAGCATTGGAACAGATCGGATCGGAATTCGGCATCAAGACCGCGCTCTTGATCGGCGGAACTCCGATGGGACGCCAGGTCGCGGAAATCCGCAGAAATCCGAATATCATCATCGGCACGCCGGGACGCATCATCGACCACTTGGATCAGCGCATCCTTTCACTTTCCGGCATCACCATGCTGGTGCTCGACGAAGCCGACCGGATGCTTGATATGGGATTTGCCCCGCAGCTCAAACGCATCATGCAGCACGTTCCCGCGGAACGGCAGACGATGCTTTTCTCCGCGACCATGCCGCCGCCGATCATGCAGATCGCGCGCACGTTCATGAAACTGCCGGTGCAGATCGAAGTCGTTCCTCAGGGAACTGCCGCCGCCAATGTGACGCAGGAAGTGTTCGTGGTTCCGCGCGATCAGAAGTCTGCGCTGCTGCATAAAGTGCTGTACGATTACCATGGTTCCATTCTCGTCTTCACCCGCACGAAATTTTCCGCCAAGAAAGTCGCGCACAGCGTCCGCGATGCGGGCCATACGGCGGCGGAGATACATTCCAACCGTTCGCTGAATCAGCGCCGCGACGCGCTGGACGGCTTCAAAGACGGACGCTACCGCGTGCTCGTCGCCACTGATATCGCCGCCCGCGGCATCGACGTGACCGGCATCGAACTGGTCATCAACTACGATCTGCCGCAGCAGGCGGAAGATTATGTACACCGCATCGGACGGACCGGCAGAGCCGGAGCTTCCGGGCACGCGATTTCGTTCGCCACGCCGGATCAGCGCGGAGATCTGCGGACCATTGAACGGCTCTTGCGGAAAACGCTTCCGCTGAGCAAACTGCCGGATTCCCTGCCTCCTCCGCCTCCGTCCAAAGCCCCGCTGTATCCGGATCGCCCGGAACGCAGATACTCCCGCTCGCCCTATCCCCGGACCCAGGCGCGCAGCGGATACGAAATGAGACACCAATCATCAGGACGACAGCAAACGCATCCAACCCGGTCGCCGCATCAACGGGAAGGCCGCCGCAGGACCCGTCCATAAATAAAAAATAGTCGCCATCAGCGACTATTTTTTATAACTGCTCCAAATCCAGAACCTTATCGATGCGGATCTGCTTCACGAATTCCGGCACGTGGCTGACCAGAACCATGGTTCCCTGATACTTATCCAAAGCCTGCGCGATGATTGGAATATGCCGGAAGTTGATGTGATTCGTCGGCTCGTCAAGAATGAGCAGTCCCGGCTTCTGCAATACCAATCGGGCAAATGCCACCAATCCCTTTTGTCCTTCGGACAAGCTGCCGACTTTCGTGCGCAATACCTCATTTTCCAGCAAAAAACCGGCGGCAATGGAACGGAGTTTCTCCTCGGTCATTTCCCAGTCCAGATGATCCTTCGTCACATCGGAAAGCGAGGCGTGGACCGTATCATCGAAATTCAGTGTGGAAAAATCCTGGCGGTAATAGCCGACGCGCACGCCCTTGGTGATGTGCTCGCCTTTCGCGTTTCCGGTCGCCAGTTTTTCCAGCAGCGTGGTCTTGCCGATGCCGTTCGGACCGGTCAAAAGCAGCCGCTCGCCCTTCTTCAGAATGATGGAAACCTTCTTATTGACCGCTTTATGATTTTTTATGACGGAAACTGATTTCAATTCGAGAATCTGCCCGACGATATCTTCCTGAGTCGGAATGAAAAATGGCCGGATAGTCTTATCTTCTTTTCGCACATCCACGGTCTCTTCTTCGAGTTCCGCGATCTTTTCGCGCATTTTTCTGGCCACGTCGCGCATGTGTCCGCCTTTTTGCGCGAAGAACCCGGCCTGCTCTTTGCGGTTCGTGATATCGCGTTCCAGCCGGACATTTTTCATGCGCTCGCGCTCAATGCGGACTTTAATTTCCGCAACCACATCGAAATAATTTCCATCGTATTGTTCGACTTTCCGAGTGAATATATCCAGATACAGGACTCCGTGCGTAAATGCGTTCAAAAATTCCGCGTCATGGGAAATGACAATGCAGGTCTTCTTATAATCGACAAGAAACTTGGTCAGAT
>CAYUKW010000054.1:0-4723 GCA_964445395.1 uncultured Candidatus Saccharibacteria bacterium | reverse complement strand
TTAAACACACGAACGAACACGCGGAAGAAATGGTTTTTCCGATGCGGATCAACAAATATCTCGCGCAAAAACATAATTCCACGCGGAGAAGCGCGGACGACTTGATCAAAAAGAAACAGGTTTTTATCAACGGACGGCTAGCGGTGCTTGGCGACAAGGTCCAGGCGGCCGATGCCGTGGAATTCCGTTATCGCGGAAAGATGCCCCCGGCGAACCGCGAGTCTCGTTCCTGACCGTTTTCAAGAATAAAAATCATCCGCCGGCCGGCGGATGATTTTTTATCGTTACAGAAATTTCCCCGAGATTACTGGCTCGAAGAATTGATGTATGCCCTGGTCTTTGCGCCGAAGTACCCGCTTGCCGGCGTGATGCCTACGCTCTTCTGAAATTCCGCGAGCGCAGCCCGGGTAAGCGATCCAAAATTGGTCGTCGCGCCATTTCTGGCGAGCGCTTGCGCCGCCGCGCCTTTTCCTTGTGAGATCAGGAATTGCTGGAGAGTAGTCACCATGCTGCTCTTGCTTCCAAAACTGAGGTCGCTCGCAATTGCCCGAACTTGCTGTCCGAAATTGGAAGCCGAAGCTGCTTCCTGCGCCTGCAGTACGCGCAAGGATTCCATCAGTCCGTTCAGTTTTGCCTGTAACGCAGCTCTTACCTCTGCCGATACGGATGCAGACGGAGTTGCCGGTACGGCTGGAGTGGCTGGGGTTGCGGAAGAGCCTGTCCCCGATGATGGCGTTGCGGGGACTGCGGGTGTCGCCGGGACTGCCGGAGCAGGAGTTGCGGCTGCGGAACTCGGCAGAGTAACCGTGTTTGCATCCAGCGTAACTGCCGCCTGCGCCAATGCCCTGCCCGTAAGCGTTGCGCCGGTATTCATCACAATGGTTGTTTGATCCAATATATTCCCATTGAAGCCGGCAGTCGTTCCAAGCGTCGTCTGTCCTGCGACAACCCAGAAAATATTATTCGCCTGCGCGCCGCCGGCGAGAACTACTTTCGCGCCTGAGCTGACATCAAGATTTTGCGCTACCTGAAAAATCCAGACATCGTTTGCGCCGCCCGTAAGAGTGACGTCCGTCGGTATCGTCAGGCCAGTGCTCCATTTATAGACACCCGAAGCGAGATTCAATCCGCCGATATTTCCCGCGCCCAGTCCGGTGACGTCCGGCGCGCGTCCGGCGCCGTCAGTATACGCGGTTTCCATATCGCTGACCGCGGCAGTCATATTTGCAGGAGTCGGATCCGCATAGCCCGGCGCGTATACTTTTCCGGTCACCAACGCTGATGTGGAAAATGCGCTCGCCGCAGGAGATCTAACGCAAATCCCGTTATGTAGCTTGCGGCTGCCGGGCTCAGTCCGAGATTCCCGGTAATGGACGTGGATCCGGTGGTTGAGATTCCTGTTTTCGCCAGAATCGCAAAGGTGCCTGCGGTTCCGAGATTTACCGCTGCCGGACCTGCCGCGAATGCGGCTTGGCCGAACATACCGAGTACCAAAGGAATGATGAATGCATTTGTTGAAATTTTATTGAACATTGTTATTTATTAATTAATTTAAAATCTTCGCTGCGTGGCATTTTGCAGAGTCATTTGAGCGACACGGCAGATATATGAGTATTGGTTTATCGGCTTTCACTATGTATGTATCAGTATAGCACCTCGGACTTTTATATGTCGGATACGCGCTTTGATTTCTTCGTGAGTTTGGGGGCGAGGGCGAGTTTCTTTCCGTTGCAGAGTTCGAGGAAATTATCCTGCAGGGCCTGAAGCTCTTCGGCGGAGAGGGCGGAATATTCCGTCTCGGCTTCGTCTGAGGCGATATGGAATGCTTCGTCCTGTGCCAGGATTTCCGGGTGGACCTGCAGCGCGCGTTCGTTCCAGCCGAGGATATGCAATCCTTTGAGGCTCCGCACGCGCGAGAGCGCGACGTATCCCTGTCCATACTCGAACACCCTGCGCAGATCCATGACCGCCTCGTCCAGCGTCATGCCCTGGCTTTTATGCACCGTGATCGCCCATGCCAGGCGCAGAGGATATTGCGTGATGCTCCCCTTCGCTTTGCCGTCTTCCTCCACGATCCAGTCCATCGGCTCGACAGTGATGAGTATTCCTTTTCTAGTTTTCACGATCGGTCGGCCGCTGCTTTTTTCAAATTCGACCACGCTACCCAGCGTGCCGTTCGCGAATCCTTCCTTCAGATTATTTTTCGTGAACATCACGACCGCGCCTTCCTTGAGATACAGCGCTTCAGGCGAAAGGCATCCCCGCTTGAGTCCCGCGACAATGGGGTCGGCGCCGAATGAGCTCATGTCAAAAAAATGGCTTTCGCCCGGAAGCTTAGCAAGCATGCGGCTGTTCAGCCGGTCGACGTCCATATTGTGCGTGTACAGCTTGGGTATGTCGTCCGGAATTCTGTTTTCAGCTACGATACGCGCGGTGATGTTTTCCAGATGGACGCGGTTAAACTGATCCGATCGGATCGCTTTCAGCAGTTCGCTGTATGCATCGTCATTCTGCCGGTGCTGTTCGGTGAGATAACAGACGACCGGTTTTGCCCGCTGCCACGCGGAAGAATTATATGAAAAACGTTTTATCCTTTCCTCATCGCCGAACAGGTCGCTCTGATCATTCTTATCGACATCGACTTCCCTCCTTGTCACCGGCGGCATCTGGAAAAAATCTCCGACGAAAATGACCTGCAGACCGCCGAACGGATCCGGATTCTCCCGCGCCACGCGGCACACCGCATCCACCATATCGATCGTCTCCGGAGTCAGCATGGAAACCTCGTCAATGATCAGCACTTTGACACCCCGGACCCGTTTGGCGATGTGGCGGTTCCCCGCGATGCCGGCCAGTTCGCGCTCGCTCAATGACGACAGAATGCCGATCCCGCTCCAGGAATGAAGCGTGGTGCCGGAAATATGCGTCGCCGCGATGCCGGTTGACGCGGTGATTGCCGTTTCGATATCATGCGCGCGCAGATATTCCACATATCTGTTGATCGTGTACGTCTTGCCCGCTCCCGGCTCGCCCGTCAGAAACACATTGGCTCCGGTTTTCAGTATTGCAAGCGCCTGATCTTGAAGCATGATTTTTATTCTAGCACTTATTCAATCAAAAAAATCCTTATTCGCTTATTCGCGCGAATTAGAGAAGATAATTAAAAATTCAGGAAAGAGATTGTCAGCTGGAGGACGGTCGCGAAGGCGCCCCAGAGGAGATACGGCGTGAGCAGGGCGAAGATAAGTTTTGAGTATTGCCAGATGCCATATTCAAAATACGCCAGCGTTCCGAAAATCAGCAGAATATCCAGTGATGCCGGCCAGAGCGGCTGCAGCCCGAGCTGGATCGGAGTGAATAATAAATTAGCGGCGAGATTCAAAAGCAGGATCCAGAGCAAAGTTTTCGGTGCCTGGCCCTTCCAGACGAGGTAAATCAGATAAGCGAGCGCCAGGGAGATCAGCGGATAAATAATCCCCCACGCGACGCCGAAAAGCCAAGCCGGCGGAGCGAAAAACGGTTTTTGGATGCCCTGATAGAATTCGGGATAAGTTCTCATGTACTCATGATACCATTCCTATCGCGGACAGGAATTTTTGGAAAGGATGATTTAAAACTATTCGCCTATTCGCGCGAATAGGCGAATAACAAAGGCGGCTCGCCGGTCAGAAACACATTCGCTCCGGTCTTCAGTATCGCAAGCGCCTGATCTTGAATCATGTGTTTTATTCTAGCATCTATTCGGATCAAAAATCCCCCGAAGGGTATTTTTGATTGCCTCCATTAATTTAAAACCATTTTGACTTTAAAGAATGAGTAATATTTTTAAACCAATCATATTTTGATATTTGAGCACTAAAAAGACCGACGGTAAATGAGACAAGCGAGAGAAGAAGTGTTGCTGCGTATAGATTTTGCAGCGATTCCTCTCTAAATAACCCCAAATTAATTAAAATCACAAATAACATCAGATTTAACAATCCGCAAAACATTGATAATCCCAAAAACTGGAAATCCCCTTCCTTATGCGACTCTGTAAAATATCGAAAGGACCAAACTAAAATGAATCCGGGAATTAAGAAAGTCCAAAAAGCAAATTGATCTGATGAAGACGAGCTTAGTAACTCCATAAATAAAAATGATTAATTAAAATTATTCTGAAATAGCGATTGAGCCACCACCGTAACCAATTTTCATTTCTAAAATTTTCCCATACCCCAATGTAGAAACAAAAGCACCTATAAAATGTTTGTTATTTTTACTAAAAATATCATTAACTATATTTACTAATCTATCAGGAGTTGTATTATCTGCGTAAGGTAAATGTGTAAATGGTAAATCATTCAAATTAAACAATAGCTCAGTTACGCCATCGTCGCTCTGTCTATATACTAACGCGCTAGTTCGAAGTAAATGTCCGCTTGAGTTGCCGCCGTCAATGTAAAACCAAATTGAATCATACTGAGTGAGCGGCCCTAAGTCTGCGTTATTTCTATTAACACCAGCTTTGATATATAAATAGGCATCTTTTATTTCTCCAGTAATACTCAAAGACTTAGATATTTTAGCAAAGGCTATAATAAGCGCGCAAAATACAGATTTAAATATAATTATTAATATAATAGATAATTCTCCAGAGCCGCAAATAAATATAGCTTATTTAAATAAGTTTAAACAAAATAATATTATTTTAAAGTTTTTACCTGACTATTCAGGCTCCTAT
>CAYUKW010000053.1:0-4741 GCA_964445395.1 uncultured Candidatus Saccharibacteria bacterium | reverse complement strand
CAAAAAAATATCTCTATTAAGGAACCGGCTCAATCACGCTCACCGTTCTCGTAGACGAGGCGACATTCCCCGCCTGATCGGTAGCGGTGTACAGGATAGCATGGGTTCCGATGACTGACGTATCGATTGTCGGCAGATCCCGTCCTCCGTTGCCGGTATCAATATCGTCTACTTTATAATAGAGGCTGAGGTTGTCGTTCACGTTGTCGGTGACCGTGGCGCCGGGGTCCACCCAGGCGGTGCCTTTATCCAGAGTGATTGAACTGTCGCCGATCAGAGTAATGACCGGCGGGATGGTGTCGGGCGTGGTGGAAGCGTTCAAAGAAACCGGGACAAATATAGTCTCGCACTCGCCCGGAAGATCCTTGAGCTGACCGTTATCCACGATCACGCAATACGGCGCTTTTGTGGTTTTGTCGTAAAGGGTGATGCCGGACGGCGCATCGGCAGTGCCGACTTTCAGATGGATGATATTCGCGCTGTTCGCGCTGAGCGCGTCAACCGTGAGATTCTTCAGCGCCACCAATCCGTTTTCAATATGCACCTGCATCCCTTCCAGCCATGTTTTCACCGTATCCGTGACCTGCGCAAGCAATGAAGTATTATCGGTTCCGGCGGAAGACGCGGGCAGCACATAATTGCCGAGCGACGCAAAGACCATGATCTTCCCGCTGTTCTGCGTCGTGGACGCGGTGAAATCTTCCAGCGCATATCCGATGATCCTGCCGGACTCGGCGGCTTTCTTGCCGACGCCGGACTCCGAAGAAACCGTGATCGGATCCCCGACGCTGATTACGCCGCCGTCCAAATTCACTTTCACCGGAATTCTTCCGGACAATGCCAACGGGGCGCTCTCACCGACCGGATACAGGTCTTTTATCTTCGGCGCGCCGAAAGACGCGACGGAATCTTCAAATAATACTGCCGGATGGGACGAGATGGCACCCATCAGAATCTTGCTGCCGCTCGTCGCTTTGACGAGGCGGAACGGCGCATCCGGCGCCAGCGCCACGATATCTCCCGGCTGCAGATTCTCGCCGGCCGGATAGGATTCGGCGACGTCAGCGCAGGTGGTCGCCGGAGTGAGATTGAAGGTGGACGTGGCGGCCTGGACGCAGCCGGTGACCGCGATATTGCCGACAACCGCCAGCGCGGACCGTGGCGAGCTCGTGCCGATGCCGACGTTGCCGTTATACAGGACCGTGAACAGCGGATTCGTGCTGGTGGCATTCTGGATGGAGAATATGGAGACACTTTGCACAGCGCTCGAGGTGGCGGTAAGCGAGAACAGACCGGCGACATTCAATCCGCCCCAGAGCTGGGCATTGCCACCGACATCCAGACGATTCTGGGAGAATACATTGCCCGCATAAATGGAAGAACCGGTATTGCCGTTGTCGCCGGACCAATCAGATAAGGTGGAGCTGGCGGAACTGGTCAGATCAAGATCGCTCTGGATCTGAGTGCGCGCGACGGAAGCGTAGATTACATCGTTGAGAGGATTGTTGTTTCCCGCATTTAATCCGGCTATGGCATAGAGATAGCCGTTCGCTCCGACAAATCCGCCCTTGCCCGACCCAAATGGAATACGGCTTGAATTCGTCTGCCAGGCGCCGAGCGAGCCGTCGCCGTTTATTTTGGCATAGAAAAGCGCCTTAGGAACCGCGCTCGCATTATATCCGTCATACACATATAAGTAGCCGTTCATGGCAACCGTATTATTCATGCCGTACTTGGCTTCAGACATAGCGCTGGTAGACACCCAATTACCCAGTGAACCGTCGGATTTCACTTTCGCATAATACACGGTCTTATTGTCGGTCGCGCTACCGGCGCCACTGATGGCGTAGATATAGCCGTTCACATAAGCGCTGCCCAAATAATATCTCTTATCCGCGAGCGCGGTCGTGCTCGCCCAAGGACCAGTTGATCCGTCGGCGTTAAGCGTCGCGTAGACCACTGACGTAGTAGCGCCGCCGCCTTCATTTCCGCCGAGCATATAGATATAGCCGTTGCCAGTCACCATGGTCATGGCCGTCTCCGCCAGCGGATATGAGTTAGGATTTGTTTTCCAGGAGCTGAGAGATCCATCAGAATTTATTTTTGCATAAAGGACCGGCACCGGCGTGACATCTGAACCGAACGTATAAATGTAACCATTCGCGGTCGCCGCGCTGGTAACCGACGATGCGGATGTCAAGGTAGTGCTGGTCGCCCAAGGACCGAGCGAACCGTTGCTGTTCATCCTGGCATATTCAGTAAATCCATTTCCTTGAGCATTTATGTTTCCGGAAATTACATAGACGTAACCGTTTGCCGTAACCGCGCCAAAATCTGAAATATGGACATTCTCACCCGTCGTCGACGCCCAATTACCGACAGATCCGTCGGTCTGTATGCTTAATGCCGACGAATGAACCGAAGTAGTGGACGCGATGATGGTCAATTGCCCGGTCGTCAAAGTGGAAGTGCTTACCGCGCCGATCACCACGCCGCCGTCATACAGAACGCTGAGCGACGGATTGGAACTGGTGGCGCTCTGGATTGTAAAGATCGGCAGGTTCTGCTGGCCGCTGGATGACGCGGTCAAGGAGAACATTCCGCTCACGCTCACGCCTCCCCACAGCTGGGAGTTGCCCGTGACCTGCAGATTGCCCGCGCTGAAGATGTTGCCGGCAAATATGGAACCGCCCATGCTCCCGCCGCCGCCTCCGGTAAAATCGGAAAGCGTGGTGCTGGAAAATCCGATCAGATCCAGATCGCCGAAAATCTTCGTGCGGGCGACGGACGCATACACTACATCATTTATAGCGCTATTGCTGAGATTATTCTTAAAACCGCCAAGCGAATAAATATACCCGTTCGCCGCCACGGTCGCGCCGGCGCTGGATATCGGCGGAGTTTTCTGGTTTTGCAGAATGAAAGTGCCGAACGTGCCGTCGCTGTTCAGCTTCCCGTATTCATATGCGCCTCCGCCCGAAGCGCCCGAGGTTGTCGCGCCGAAATACAGATAGCCGTTGATAACCACCGGCGCATACGTACCTGCACCAGGGTTTCCGGAAACAACCGTAGTGCCGTTCAGCCACGGCGCAAGAGTTCCATCCGGATTTATTTTGGCCGAGTACGCCTTGATAACGCCCGGTGAAGACTCATATTGCAGCATATACATGTAGCCGTTTGCCGCCACCGCGCTGGTGCCGCCGTTGCCGCCGGCAGCGATTGCGCTCGTGCTCGCCCACGCGCCGAGCGAACCGTCGCTGTTCAGCTTCGCATAAATGACCGACGTGGTCGCGGACAGGTTATCCGTGCCGCCGACAACATAAATATACCCGTTTGCCGTTGCCACCGCTTCATCCTGCCTGACGGTAACTATTCCGCTTGATGACACCAAAGGATTAGCAGTCAGCCAGGAACTATTGGATCCGTCGCTATTTATTCTTGCATAATACACCGTGCTGACGTTGGTGCCGCCCACGGCATAGATATACCCGTTCGCGGTTACCGCAGTGAAAGTATCCTTGCCGACTGGCAAAGGATTGGAGCTAGTCGCCCATTTTCCGAGCGAGCCGTCGGAATTTATTTTTACGTATTCAACAGAGGTCAACGAGGTACCAGCCTCGTCCAATCCGCCCAGCGCATAGATATAGCCATTGGCAGTCACGGCACTCAGGAATCTCCGCTGATAAAGCATACTTGTTGTCGTCGCCCATGGACTCAGCGAGCCGTCCTGGTTTGATCCCAATGCAATACTGCTGGTCGCGACTTCAAAATTGGCAAAGTTCGGCGTGGTAGTTCCAAATCCGATATTTCCTCGCGGACCGATGACCATTGAACTGATAGTGGAAGTTGCCGAATTCCCGATTACGGTCAAATTGCCTTGAATTTGCAGAGTAGAGGCCGGAGTAGATGTTCCGATGCCGACATTTCCATTATAGAGAACGGAGAATAATGGAGAGGTTCCGGTGGCATTCTGGATTGAAAATACAGAAGCGGTCTGAAGCAAGCTCGTGGAGGCGGCCAGGGAGAATAATCCGTTGACGTTTAATCCGCCCCAGAGAGAAGCAGTGCCTCCGACTTCCAACCTGTTTTGCGAAAAGATGTTTCCAGCATAAATTGATCCACCCGAACTCCCTTGTCCCCCCGTGAAATCTGAAATAGTCGTACTGGAAAATCCGATAAGATCCAAATCGCCGAAGATTTTCGTGCGGGCGGTGGAAATATAAGTCACATAATTGGTGCCCGTAGAGCCGCCATCAGTAAGAGTCCCACCCAACGAATAAATATATCCATTCGCTGTCACAATAGAATTAGCTTCACGGATACCGCTTGGCACTTTCGGACCAGTGGCAGTAAAGGCGCCGAATGTGCCGTCGCTATTCAGTTTCGCGTATAAGAATCCGCCTGAGGAGTAACCGCGAGCTGTCGGCGCATAGTATAAATAACCGTTAAGCACTAGCAATGCAATCGGGGGGTTGGCCAGGCTTACTCCAGGCACGGTGGTGCCCGCTGACCAATATCCAAGAGACCCATCAGGATTTATTTTCGCTGAATACGCTAGAACAGCGCCACCTCCAAGGTCAATTTTTTGAACCACATACATATAGCCATTTGCCGCCACGGCGGTTGGTATGCCATCGCCGGCAGTGGCAAGCGCCGTCGTGCTCGCCCAGGCGCCCAAAGAACCATCGCTGTTGAGCTTGGCATAAATAACCGAAGAGGTCGCAGTAACATTATCCGTGCC
>CAYUKW010000052.1:0-4893 GCA_964445395.1 uncultured Candidatus Saccharibacteria bacterium | reverse complement strand
TAGAGCAACTCCATGGTAAGGAGTAGGTCGTCGGTTCAATCCCGACCATCGGCTCAGATATTGATTTTTAAACCAAAGCGAGTATACTAGAGCAGAATATGGCAGATTCAAAATTTTCAAAGAACTTAATAAAGCTCCGGTGCGACGTCTGCAAGATGGTCAATTATTATACGCGGAAGAACAAGAAGCTCGTTGAGCGGAAGATTGAAATGAGCAAATGGTGCAAGCATTGCCGGAAGCATGCGACTCATAAGGAAGCGAAGAAATAATCCTCTTGCAGGATTATTTTTTTAGTTTAGAATATTCCTATATGGGGGTGTCGTCCAACGGTAGGACTCTGGTCTCCAAAACCAGGTATTACGGTTCAAATCCGTACGCCCCCGCAAAAACTTTTAAGGGCTTTTACGGGTTGTAAATATATGACTAAAAATCCTTTTATAAACTCGCTTTCCGCCACTGCATACATCGCGGCAGTCGCCTCATTCATGTTTTACGGCAAGGGACTGTTCGGGAAAGGGGATACTATTTTTATGCCGATCATGATGCTTTCGCTGTTCGTCCTTTCGGCGGCGATGATGGGTTATTTTTTCTTTTTCCAGCCGGTCCGGCTTTATCTGGACGGTGAGAAAAAGCAGGCGATGGATCTTTTCCTGAAAACAATCGCGATATTCGCGGGGACGACCTTTCTGACCATACTCTTGGCGCTTTTGCGATAAAATCCAATCCGTATATAATAGGGGTTATGGCTATGGACCTGAAAGAGTTGAGCAAAGAAGAGATAAATAAAAAGATGGATGAGATTTCCGAGGAGATTTTGGTTGAGCAGAAAAAACGGACCTATCGGAATGATCCGCGCTACGGGCGGGAGCACGTCAAAACCGCTAGGGAAGTCGCACTACGCAAGGAGGAGGACGTATTGAGAAATGAACTGCAATCCAGAAAAGATACTTATTTTTTAGATTAACCGGCGAGTTTCATCATAATGTTTAAAAAACCGGCGGTAACAATAACAGTGGGGGTTTTGTCCGTTCTCATGCTCGTCGGCGCGGGATATTTTTTCTTGTCCGGGAATAAATTCGGCGTGGAATATCGCAACGAATCATATGGTTTCGCCGTCGCTCTGCCGGAAACCTGGCGGGGATTCACGGTGACTCTTGACGCCTGGGCCGGCATGACGATCGCCGATGCATCGGGGGAAAGACCGTTCACTGACGGACCATTCGTGCATATCCATAATCCGAAATGGTCAGGACTAAATACTTATCAGGATATCCCTGTAATGATTTTCACGTTGGACCAATGGAATCAGTTGCAACAGGAGCAGTTCCACATCGGCGCCGCGCCGATCGGGCCGAGTGAGCTCGGACGCAACTCTCGGTATGTAGTCGCGCTGCCCGCGCGGTATAATTTCGCCTTTCCGCCGGGGTATGAGGAGGTCGACAACATAATCCAATCGAAGCCGCTGATCGCGTTCTGATTCCTGAATTTTAAAAAAATAAGCCGCGCGCACCAAACCGGCGTTACGTCACATACTATGTCTATCAATCCGATGAAAAATAAAACCACGTACGTCATTCTTTTTAAAAAAGCATGGCTCCCGGTGCTGTGCCTTGTCATCGGCGGTATCGCCGGCTGGCAGATCGACAGCCGTTATTTTAAGGGTACGTTCGTATTCAGGAAGATACACGTTGCGGATAATAATTACAGTCTCATCAGTCCGCTGCTTGGATTCGACGTGTCTTCCCCCGAACTGCAGAAATACGCCGATGTGAAAAGTTATGTCACGAATTTCATCAACAGCCAGATCGCCCAGAAAAACGCATCCTCTGTTTCCGTGTATTTTCGGGATCTGGAATCCGGCAGCTGGTTCGGCGTCAACCAGAATCAGAAATACGATCCGGCGAGCTTGATGAAAGTGGCGACGATGATCGCATATTTTAAATATGCCGAAACTGATCCTGCAATCCTGGACAAGGCCATTCTTTACAGAAATATAAGTCTTACCGGCCAGCCGCACGATGAGGACAATCTCTCCCCGAAGCTGAAATTAGGGAATTATTATACGGTCAAGCAACTGATTGATGGAATGATCGTGGATTCCGATAATATAGCCAAGGACCTCCTTATCGACAATATTGATCCCAATTATCTGGGGAAGATATTTGCAGATTTTGGCCTTCAATCGCCTGCGGATTTGGCCTCGGGCAGTTATCAGATCTCTCCGCGGCAATATTCGCTTTTTTTCAGGATTCTATACAATTCCACGTATCTTGACGATCAATATTCCGAACTTGCGATGGAAATGCTGAGCAATGCTTCTTTCAAGAATGGATTAGTCGCCGGCATACCGAGCGATGTCATCGCCGCTCATAAATTCGGTGAAACAAAAACATATGACGCCGCTGGTTCTTTGGCAACGGATAATCTGCATGACTGCGGGATCATATTCTCCCCTAAAAACAACCCTTATTTTCTCTGTATCATGACGCAGGGATATGATCCGGATACTTTGTCCGGCATCATCAAAAATATTTCCACGTACGTTTTCAACAGCAGAAAAGCCGGCCAGTAAGGATTTTATATTCGGTTCCGTTTTTTCCGCAAAAGCCTTATCATTACGCTATGCGGAATTTTTTAGCAAAAGCGTCCGGCATCGTAGTACTTGCGATTATTGTGATTGCGGCGCTTGCCGCGCGCAGTGATGCATTTTCCGGAACGCATGGCGGCGGACTTTCCAAGCCGGAACGCCTCGCGCTTATTGCAGAGAAGGAAAAAGCCGGTGATACATTTCTGGTGACCCGGGTGATTGACGGCGATACGATAGAAATCGAAGGCGGAGAAAAAGTGCGCTATATCGGCATGGATACTCCGGAAACGGTGGATCCCCGGAAATCCGTACAGTGTTTTGGAGAGGAAGCGCATCGCCGCAATGCGCAATTCGTGGAAGGGAAAATGGTACGCCTGGAAAAAGACGCGACTAATCTTGATAAGTACGGCCGACTGCTCCGGTATGTGTATCTCGATGATCAATTTATCAATCTTCTGCTGGTGCAGGAGGGATTTGCGCATGCATATACTTATCCGCCGAATGTGAAGTACGCAGATCAATTCGTGAAAGCGGAGCATTCTGCGCGCGCGCAAAAACGGGGGCTGTGGAGTTCCTGCCGTAACTCCTGATGGCGAAAAATCCCGGAAATTTTCATTGACTTTCGGGGGTGTAAATTATATTCTTTAATCAGAACCCTGATAACTGAATTATCAGAAAGGAGGATGTCATGGAAAAGAAAGACAAGAAGGCTCCGATGGTTTCAGAGCCTGCGAAGAGCGAACCTTTGCCCAAAAACCCGCAGGAAGACGTTTCCGCGCGGATGAAGCAGCTGTTCGGCGAAGAGGACCTGAAAGCGGTCCGGTTGCCGCAGATGCGGGCGGAAAATCCGTATAAGGTGACTTCGGAAAAAGGAGAAATCCTGATTCTGAATTCTCCGCTTATCGGATCGCTCACGTCCGAGGATGACCGGGAAGATATCGTCCGTAATACGCTGCGGCTTGCAAAGGTCGCCGGGTACGACGCAATCCTTATTCCCGGAAACCTCATGTATATGCTGACGCAGCGCTACGGCTCCGAGCGTCCGTATAAGACGCAGGTGTCCGGCGTCAGAGTCGATTCCAAGAAAGTCCAGAAGTCTTATCCCGAAGCAGTGGTTTCGGACGAAAAATTCGAAACCATCGAGAAGCGCCTTGAAAAGGGCGAGCCGGTGTTCATGACCTTGAGATCTCGTCTCGAGCGGAACACTGAAATGCTCTCCAGGGTGTTCACCGATAAAAACGGTAAGCCGTTGTTCAACGGCCCCGTGTATATTTCCTTCGGGAAACTTGAGGACGCCCTGATCATGCATTACGCGAACGAACTCTTGCGTGTCGGACTTTTTTCGTCCCGCGCATGGGCGCAGAAACGCGTATATGAACATACCAGCGAATGGCGGAAAGAAAAAGATCCAGCCAAGAAAAAGGCGCTTTATCAGAAGATCCGCGATTTCAAAGAATGGTTGAACATCTTTGCGGTCATGGGGAATATTTCCGATGAGTCGATCGACAAGGCGCGGGAGATCGTTACGGGATATCTCATCAAGAAGTACGAAGAGAATATTCCGAATTCCAAAGTGCTTAGCGCCGGCGATGCGTATCTGAAGGTCGGTTCCCATGCGATCATGGTGACGACCATCAAGGGTACGAGCATCAATATCGGAAATCAAAGCGCCAAGCTGGCGGCCAAGACTGAAAGCTATTCCAAGGGACGGAAGACGACCAATATCCCGGAAGTCATGCTGGGTCATGGTCTGAATCCTTTCATGGATATGAAGCTGGTCACGTATCAGGCGTCCGATGAGCCTGGCGACAAGCGGTCGTGTATGATCATTCAGCTACCGATGTGCATCGATTCTGAGCGTTACCGGGATGTGATCCGGAATCAGAATATCCTGAAGGACATCATCACGCGCGTCGGCCAGTCCAGCGGTTTTGAATCGGGAGCAGTCACCCTGAAATGGGATGACAGTCTTTCGCTTCCGATCGTCAGCGTATGGACCAGCGATGTGCTCAAGAATACGCAGGCATTCAAGGACGACGATACCATCAGAGATCTTGTGCGCGCGAAGAAGAAGGAACACAAGATGATCTATGCGCATAAGGAAGGCTGCACCCATTACGGGGCGAGCGATATCGTTCTGCATGACAGTCCCGATGATCCGAATGGAAACTTCAAAAAGTATCATCAGCAAGTGACGAAGGAATTCCTGCTTGCGTGCGATGCGCCGATCCTGATGCATTCCCATGATGGCGACATCACGCAGGGGATGAATCATGAATACGCGGTGAATGTGCACCCGGACAATC
>CAYUKW010000051.1:0-5193 GCA_964445395.1 uncultured Candidatus Saccharibacteria bacterium | reverse complement strand
CAGAGGGGCGGAACGTGGACGTTCCTTTTTGGCAGCGATTACAAGAGCCTCGGCAAGCTGCGCAGCGAGATCGCCACGACTCACAACAATATAGACCAGCTCAAAAATCTTCTCACGAAGACCGCAAGCGCCGCAGACAAGGCGGAACTGACAGTGCAGATCAAGGCGCTCCAAGACTCCCAGGTACAGTTGGATGCGTTTGTTACGGCACATGAAAATTCCTTCAGCCTCTTCGGCTGGTTTTTCAAGCTGTTCAATCAATAATCGATTTTATCTATGAGCAAAAATAATCCGCCGGCCGGCGGATTATTTTTATATTTGAATCATCATATTAAATTGATCAGCCAAAACTCTCTTCCTCTTCGGCTGTTTTTCGTGTATATTTTAAGAAAGTATATATGCATATACCAATCGAACATCATCGGCGCGTCGTACGTAATCTGTCAGCGGTCATCCTTGCGCTCTTATTTTTATCGGCGTTACTGGTAATGCAGGGCGGATTCTTTACGCGACCGACCGCGTATCTTCAGGGAGAGGAAGCGGTCGTGATCCAGGCGACGACCACGGAACAAAAACCGGTCATTCTTCCGGTGCAGAAAGTCCTTTTTGAATATATAGAAGTCACCGATGGATGCAGCACGCATTTTGAAGGAATATGCCTGAATGCCCGTTCCGGTCCCGGCGCGGAGTTTCCGTCCGTGGCGAAATTGCGGAACGGCATCGTGCTGAAAGTCGGCGGAAAAGTGGAGCGAGAAGATGGACGCATCTGGTATAAGGTTGTTTTTGACGAAAAATTGCGCTATCCGGAACGGGTGACGACGGATTGGTATGTATCAGCCGATTACGTGAAGGTATTGCTTGATGAAGGACCGCTCGATTCCAAGGGTTCCTTGGGCAGCGTGAGCGCAAAACACATCATCGTGAACCGCACCACCCAGACGCTTACCGCATACGACGGCGATACGCTTTTCATGGAGCAGGCCATTTCCACTGGCCTGGAACTTACTCCCACGCCGACCGGCGTATTCACGATCTATAAGAAAACACCGAGTCGTTACATGCAGGGGCCGGTGCCGGGTTTGAGCGATCAATATTACGATCTTCCCGGCGTGCCGTGGGATCTGTATTTTACCAGCGACGGGGCGGTGATCCACGGGACGTACTGGCATGAGAATTTCGGGAAGCCGGCGTCTCATGGATGCGTGAATCTGCCGGTGGATCAGGCGGAAAAACTCTATAATTGGGCGGAAGTCGGCACGCCGGTGACTGTCCAGGATTGACGGATGAAAGACAGCAGGGGGCTTGCATTATTTATCTATATATGTTATAGTATATTTTATGACTTACACTACGAAATCCGCAATAGGCCTGCTTATGGGTATCTCCTTAATGGCCGCTAATATCCCGCCCGGCGTCTTATTTTTAGGCATGCCTGGCATTGCGTTTGCCCAGATGGCAGGCGCCGCTCCCGGCATTCCGGAGGTTCCTTTTTATTCGCAGTTTTCCGACATCAGTTCGGCGAAGTGGCAGAAGGTCGGCTGTGGTATCGCAAGTCTTGCGATGCTTATCGATTTCTATCAGCCGGGAGTCGTCACGGTGGATGCGCTTCTGAAGCAGGGAATTGCCGCGGGCGCATTTAATGATATCTCCGGATGGTCCCATCAGGGGCTTGTGAATCTTGCGCAGAAATACGATATGAAAGGCACGACTTATGATCTGTCAGGTTCCAGCGCGGCTGCCGCGTTCAGCCAGTTTCAAAAAGCCGTGAATGCGGGACCGGTTATCGCGTCGGTGCATTATAAGTTCGATCCGAAAAATCCGATTCCGCATCTCGTCGTGATCAGCGGCATCAGCGACGGCATGGTGTACTACAACGACCCTGCCGCGAAATCAGGCGGGAAGAACATTTCTGTCCAGGATTTCATGAGGGCGTGGAAAAAGAGATTTATCGCAGTAAGAGTCTGATGAAGCAAAAAAAGAGTTCCCTAAGGAACTCTTTTTTGCGGCGCTGACAGATTCGCGATATACTGAGACAGAGCGGAGAAGCTGAAAACATATATGCCCAATCGGAAAGTCATTTTCTTCGGCGGATTAGCCACTGCAAGCATCATTCTTGCGGGTTTTTATATGTGGAATTTGAATCGCGCCGTGCAGGGATTTGTCGTGGACGCTGAAGCGTCTGCCGCGAAAATAGTCGCGCCTGCGGTGAGTGTTCCCGCGCAGCCTATGCCTGCGTCAGTTCTTATTCCCGTTACCTTCACTTCACAGGCGCCTTTCGCGAATTGGAAAGATCTCCGTCAGGAAACCGGCTGTGAAGAGGCTGCCGTCATCATGGCGATGCATTGGGCCACGGGTGAAATTCTGACTCCGGTAAAAGCCCTGCACGACATCAGAGCGATCGCGGATTACGAATTGAAGCATTACGGGTATTACGCCGATACTTCCGCGAAAGATACGATGGACATCATATTCAAGGAATATTTCAAATATGACAATGTCGCGCTCAAATATGGCATACGCATAGACGATATCAAAAAAGAACTGGCGAAAGGCCATCTGGCGCTCATTCCTGCAAACGGACAAGCCCTTCACAATCCTCACTTTACTCCGCCTGGACCGCCGCATCATATGCTGCTCGTCACCGGATATGATGATGCGACGCAGGAATTCATTACGAACGATCCGGGAACGCGCGCCGGAGAGAATTTCAGATATTCCTACGCGACCATCGCATCGGCTCTTCAGGATTATGAAAGCGGGAATGACGCACCATTGAAAGAAAATCGGACGGCGATGATTGTGGTCGCGAAACCGGGTCCGGAATTATAACCGCCCATTCCGCACTTTAAAATATTCCGGGAAATGCTATCGGTTCAAGAAAAAAGTCAGGAAGAAATTTTTCAGATCACGGGCATCGCGGGTTCGTATACTATGGTAAAATGTCACCGTAGGCTTAGTTCTGCAAAGAGCTGATCTCATATCGGTGAACCATTGACATAATATATTAAAAGTAGTATAATTTATATTAATGAAAAGGGTAGTGTATTCAGCTTTAATCTTGGCAATGTTCGGTCTCGGAAACGCCGGGATTCTGATTCCTACTGCTTTTGCGGCAGTCACCGTAACCCCCGCTACCGGAGGAACGAATATTTCCGCTGATAAAGCCGCGAATGCGATTTCGCCGCAGTTTACCACCTTGGGGAATATCGTAATCACTTCGAATGCCAACAATGATTTCGCAAAAAATCAGACGAACGCGACGTTTATACTTACCGCGCCAAGCGGCTGGACATTCAATCCCGGCGCCGGAAGCGGGTCAGTGACAGGTACTGCCATAACATTCAACAGCATATCCGTAACCTCTTCCGCGGTCACCGTCACTTATTCACGAACGAACAATAATTCATCCAATGCCGCTCTCACCATTAGCGGCATCCAGGTTCGGGCTGCCAACGGCGGTTCGCTGCCTTCTTCCGGAAATATCTTAAGAACTTCAGCAAGCCCAGGCACTGCAACAATCACAGGAATTACGAATAATACCACCAATTTTGGATCTTTATCGCAGATTGCCGGTGCCGTGAGCGCATCCCAATCAACAGTGTCTGCCAGTCCGACCAGTCTCAGTACCGATGGAGGAGCCCAAACTACTATTACCGTTACCGCCAAAGACCAATTTGGAAACTTGCTTTCAGGCAAAAGTGTTGTCTTATCATCTACCGGTACTGGAAATACGCTGACTCAGCCTTCCGCAACTACGAACGCCTCCGGCCAGAGTACCGGCGCGCTTTCCTCGACCAAAGCGGAAGCCAAAACAATTTCCGCCACTATCAGCGGAACTGCGGTGACGCAAACTGCTGCAGCGACTTTTACTGTCGGAACAGTTGACCATATTACAATTACTCCAAGCGGATCCCAAAGCGTTGCCGGCGGATCAACGCTGGCTTTTTCCGCGCAAGGGTATGATTTGAATAATAATCCGGTTTCCGGCCTTACGTTCACGTGGGCAGTAGTTGCCGGAACCGGGTCTGGAACTGTTTCGTCAGGAGGGGTTCTCACCGGCAATAAAGCCGGAACTCTAACGATCACCGCAACCAGCGGCGCTAAAACCGGCACCTCCGGCACTGTCACTGTAACCAATATTACGCCGACCGTTGCGAACCAGTCGGTTTCGACGAATGAGGATACGGCGCTTCCGATCGTTCTTTCCGGGGCGGATGCAAATGGCGATGCTCTTACTTATATAGTTGTTTCCGGTCCCACCCACGGTTCTTTATCCGGACTGAATCCGTCAACCGGCGCAGCGACGTATACTCCATCCGGTAATTACAATGGCGCCGACGCAGTTACTTTTAAAGCAAATGACGGAATCGCGGATAGCACTGCCGGAACGATTTCCATAACGGTCAATCCGGTGAATGATCTGCCGGTACTCGCTGGTGTCGGCAATAAGTCGGTCAATGAAAATCAAGCATTCTTTTTTACTATTTCCGCCACAGATCCGGATAGCAATATTCTGACATATTCCGCGAGTAATCTGCCACCCGGAGCCGTGTTCAACGCGAGTACTCAGACGTTCTCCTGGACACCGACGTATGATCAGGCGGGCACATACAGCAATATTCATTTTTCCGTAACTGACGGAAGTCTTTCCGCCAGCGAAGACATCAGCATCACTGTCAGCAATGTAGATCGGCCGCCAACCCTTACTACCATCGGCAACAAAACTACGGATGAAAACCAACCTCTCAGTTTTGCCATCTCCGGCTCAGATCCTGACAGCGATACAGTGACCTATTCCGCATCCAATCTTCCGAGCGGCGCTTCTTTTAACGCGAGTACTCAGACTTTTTCCTGGACGCCGGGTTTTGATCAGAGCGGGAATTATAATGTCGTCTTTACCGCCTCCGATGGAACGCTCAGCGACAGCGAAAACGTGGCAATTGACGTCGGCAATATAAATCGCACTCCGAATCTTAATGCTATCAGCAATAAAAGTGTCGCTGAGGGCACTGTATTGAATTTTTCTGTTTCCGCAACAGATCCGGACAGCGATCCGCTGACATACGCTGCTTCCAATTTGCCGACTGGCGCCGCGTTCAACGCGAGCACTCAGACGTTCTCCTGGACACCGACTTATGATCAGGCGGGCACATACAGCAATATTCATTTTTCCGTAACTGAAGGGAATTTGAC
>CAYUKW010000050.1:0-5206 GCA_964445395.1 uncultured Candidatus Saccharibacteria bacterium | reverse complement strand
ATGGGAGCGTGATCGTGTGGAGCAAAAAATTCGAGTGCTCAAGAAATAAGGAAATCGCGGAGCGGCTGCCGGAATTCGCGCCGTTCATGGAGTCGGTCAACGACCGCACGTACGATCTGATGGATGTGTTCACGAAACAGCATTACGTGCACAAGAATTTCAAAGGCAGCACTTCCATCAAGAAAGTTCTACCCGTGCTCGCGCCGGAACTGTCCTACAAAGAGCTCGCCATCCAGGAAGGCGGCACCGCGTCATCCAGCTGGATGAAACTTATCGGCAACGAATTGTCTTCTGCTGAAAAATCCCAGCTCAAAAAAGACATGTTGGAATATTGCAAAATGGATTCCTATGCGATGGTACGCATTTTGGAAGAGCTGGAGAAGGTGATTAAATAAAAATCCCCCGTGAGGGGATTTTTATGATTACAGGATGACTATTTCCGCAGTCTGGATTCCGAATTTCATTGCTGCGGACCTGGTCGCGAACCAGACATCCACACGGTTCGGGAAGCGGCGGTTCATATGGTCGTCGACGGTGAAAATCTTGTCGCCGAACAGCGCTGGGATCTTCACTTTTGTTCCGAATGGCAGGAAGTTCGCCGCAATGATGCCGTCATAGACATGCTTTCCTGATGCGGCGATAAACGGCGTCTCATCCGTCTGGTCCGCGGTAGAGGAATAGGCGGTGATGGTAACTTTGAGGGTTTTCGGGTCCAGCGCCTGGTCCTGGGTCGATGTCGCCGTCTGGTCGGGCGCTTCGGTATAGGGAAGCATGCCCTGCGCAAGCGAGCTGGTGGCCATTTTAGGCGCATCTATAGCAGGCATTACGGGCGTAGTGCTCGTAACGCTTCCCATGCCTGAGGAGGACGCCATATTAAAGGCAAGACCTATGCTCAGGGCGTAATTGGCTGTTTTTTTGAGGTAATTGTTCATAGTTAGGTAATAAAAATGCCCCCGTTATAGGTGCACTAATATTAGATATAGTATGGCATAAATAAATATAAATGTCAATAGGCACTCGGACTTTAGCTCATTTCAGAACCGGCATTCTCCGATTTGTATCGGAGCCGCCTACGCCTCGCCCCGACCATAATGGGGGTTCCGGCAGTTTCTGCTATGAGCTAAAATCCTCGTTTTGAGTGCGGGGAGAATAGTTTTATGCTAAAATAGCAAAATGAATGAACTTATCTTTCTGGACACTGAAACCACCGGCAATGACGTGGCGAAAGACCGGCTTTGCCAGGTCTGCTATAAGACTTTCGATGGCATGTATAATGCCTACTTCAAACCGCCTGTCCCGGTATCGGTGAAGGCGATGAGCATCACCAATATCACCAATAAGATGCTGGCGGACAAGGAAGAATTCAAAGGCAGCGTCATGCAAAAAGATCTGGAGGCGCGGCTGGCGAAAGGAATTCTGGTGGCGCACAACGCAAAGTTCGATTGCGCGATTCTGGAGGCCGAAGGGATGTCGATTCCGCGCCGGATCTGCACGTTCCGCGTCGCGCGGGAGCTTGATCCGGAAAATCAGATTCCGGAATACAGCCTGCAGTATCTGCGGTACTTTTTAGATCTGGATGTGGAGAACGCCAGCGCCCACGACGCTGAGGGCGATGTGAAAGTGCTGCACGCGCTATTCCAGAGACTACTGAATAAGATGACTGCCGATGGATTGAGCCAAGAAAAAGCCATTGCGAGCATGATGGATATTTCCAGCCGTCCGTCATTATTCAGGCTGTTCAATTTCGGGAAATATAAGGACAAGAAAATCGGCGAAGTGGTGAAAACCGATCGCGGCTATCTCCAGTGGATGCTCGACAGGAAATACGAAGAAGGCGGCCAGGACGAGGACTGGATCCACACTTTGGAATATTATTTGCGGGGCTGATTCAGCGAGTTTATTTTTAAAATTAGGATACGGAAATCCGGAGTTTCATCCTCTCTGGCAGCGAAGGTATCTGATATAATTAAGAACACATCATCTCCATGTATTTGAAAAAAACACTGCGGGGCTTTCTTTTTCTAACGCTGCTTGCGTTCTTTTGCGCCGGCAATCCGGTTTTTGCCGCTATGACATGGACGGCGCAGACTTCCGGCACATCGAATACCTTAAACGGTGTTTATTTCGTCGATGCGAATACCGGGTGGGCGGTAGGTAATGGCGGTACGATTCGTACTACGTCTAATGGAGGATCAGCATGGTCTTCTCAGACTTCCGGAATTTCCTCGACTCTAACTAGTGTCTCATTCATAAGCGCTTCTAAGGGCTGGATAGCGGGCAATAGCGGAAGAATTCGCGTCACAACCAATGGCGGAACCACGTGGACTGCGCAGACATCTGGAACATCTAATACGCTGAACAGTATTAAATTTATTGATGCGAATACCGGGTGGGCGGTAGGTAATAGCGGTACGATTCTTGCTACAAGCAACGGAGGCGCGAATTGGAGCGCTCAAACTTCAGGCAATGCAAATGATGTCACCGGAATATCTGCTATTGACTCAAGTCATGCGTGGGTTGTCCTTGGCTCCGGCGCGATTTTAGCTACAACTGACGGAGGTACGAATTGGGTTACTCAAGTTTCTGATACGGGTAATCCCTTGACGGGCGTTTCTTTTGTTGACGTGAACCATGGTTGGGCAGTGGGAACTGATGGCAGCAGCGTTGCTGAGGTTCTCGTTACAACGAACGGCGGTACTACCTGGACTCAGCAAGTTTCGAATGCTGCCGCCGGCGATGTATTTAATGGAGTTTCTTTTGTCAATGCGACTACCGGCTGGGCGGTAGGCTATAACAGCGGTTCAACGAGCGGCTTAATTTTTGCCACAACCGATGGCGGTACTACCTGGACTCAGCAAGTTTTCAGCACTAACGCCAGCCTGAATGGCGTTTTTTTCTTTAGCGCGAATACTGGTTGGATTGTAGGGGGTGGAGGAGTCATTATCAATGGCCTTAATCCCGTAACTCCACCAGTAACTTCTACCGGCGGAAGTGATAAAAAAATTCCGCCGCCGGCGCCTCGGCTTACGGTCATTAAAAAAGTGATTAATGATAACGGGGGGAAAGCGGCTCCTTCCGATTTTAGCATCAGCGTGAAGATTTACGGCAATAACATCGCCGGCAGCCCGGCATCGGGCCAGGCAACTGGAAGAATGTATGCACTGGATGACACGGGAACATTTACGGTACGTGAAGATGCTTTTCCCGGGTATGCTGCAACCTTCAGCGGAGACTGCGATTCCGCGGGTAAAATATCACTGGATTACGGTGATGTGAAAACCTGCGTCATTACGGATGACGATCTTCCGCCGCCGCAGCCTCCGCTCGCAAATCTTCCTCCGGCACCGAGCTTTTCTTCGCCAGAAGCATCGACTACGCAGAGCCTTCCCGGTTCGTTCGCGGCGCCGCAGGCAATTTCGGATATTTTTGATATGAATCTGGATATTGGCGACCGGAATGACGATGTCATGCTGTTGCAACAATTACTTGCACAGGATAAAGATGTTTATCCGGAAGGATTTACGACCGGATATTACGGTTCGTTCACGCAGAAAGCAGTCGCCGCATTTCAGAAGAAATACGGCATTCCGCAAGTCGGGAGAGTCGGTCCGGTGACCCGGGCGAAGCTTCAGGAAGTTTTCGGAACGGCTTTTGAGCAGAAACTTCAGGCGCAAATTGATTCTTTGCAGCGGCAGATTAGGGAATTACTGAATAAGTCGCGGTAATCCGGATGGGCCATGCCGACTATCTGCAATAGTATTTGCGGGGCTAGCCAATCAATTCCATTTTTCTTTTCCGCGGCAGCCGTTTGATTTCCGCTTCGCGTTTCAGCGCCCGGCCTTTTGTCCGGTATTTTTCGGTATGGACAATTTTCAGCGGTGGATGCGAGCGGGTATAGCGCGCGCCGGTGCCGTTTTTATGCGCCTTGAACCGCTTTGCGACGTCATTCGTGATGCCGGTATACAGACTTTTGTCTTTACAGATGAGAATATAGACGAAATAGGCCATAGGCTAATGATAGCAATAAATAAAAAGCCCGACATTGCGGGCTATGAGTCTCTCCAGGCCTTCTTTTCGGAGATAAGATTATGCAGTTTTTCCATTCGGGAACAATCTTCGGTGTTCCATCTGCCGGGAACAGCGAAGATTTCGTCGATGCCTTCTTGTATCGATTTTTTATCCTCGTCGTTCGGAGTCGATATTTTTTCCAGTTTGGCGGTCAGCGCAGCCATCCTCTGCCGGCGTTTCTTTTTGCGCGCATAGTCTATCCGAGCTGCAATCGCAGTAAGGACGAGGAGGCCGGCGCAAAGTAGTAATTGGCTATATACGGCGAAATGCATAAGATCTGCCTTCTGAGATCCTGTCATTGGGATGCCCATACTGAAAACGAAGCTGTTCTTATACTAAGTGAGGCATGTCTGAAAATCAAGATTTACCCCGTCAAATAAAAATATCCGTTTTTCGCAAACAGAATTTCATCCTGGAATTTTGATTCAGAATGTGTTATTCTATGCCTCATGTCCAACGCAGAGGTAATAGTTCGATTCAATAAGGTGTCGTTTGAGTTCGGCCACAATAAACCGATTCTTGCTGAGGCGGATTTTTCCATACGCCGGGGCGCGAAATTCGCGCTCATGGGACAGAACGGCGCCGGAAAAACCACGATTTTTCAGCTTCTCACGGGAGCTTTGAAAAATGACCGCGGAGCCATTAATCTCGCGAACGGACTGACGGTCGCCACGGCGAAGCAGGTGATTCCCCGGGATCAGATGCAATGGACTGTGCTGCAATTTTTTGAAAATTGTTTCACAAAAAAAGTATACGATATCGATCCGCGGATTGAGGCGGTGCTTGAAGTGGTCAATTTGAAGGCTCCGCATGACCGCATTCTGAAAACTTTTTCCGGCGGCCAGCAGGCGCGGCTTCTTCTGGCGTCGGCGCTTATTCAGGATCCGGATCTGCTTTTACTTGATGAGCCGACGAATAATCTTGATAAGGCGGGCATCGCGCATCTGACGAAGTTTCTTGTGGATTATAAAAAAACCTGCATTGTCATTTCCCATGACGCGGAATTTTTGAACGCATTCACGCAGGGAGTCCTGTATCTGGACATATTCACCCGGAAAGTCGAACAATACGATGGAAATTATTTCGATGTGGTCGCGGAAATAAAAGTCCGCATTGAGCGCGAGCGCATGAAAAATGT
>CAYUKW010000049.1:0-5215 GCA_964445395.1 uncultured Candidatus Saccharibacteria bacterium | reverse complement strand
GCCGAAAAGCGATGCGCAGCTTGCCGACAAAATCAAAGAATTTTCCCGCGCAACGTACGGAGCGGCGCGGCATCAATAATATGATACTTATCAAATCAGCGACCATTATCGACGGCACTGGCAAGCCCGCATACCGGGCGGACGTGCTCATCAAGAACGACCGCATTTCGGCGATTGGCACTTTTTCCGCCAAAGCGGCGAATACCGTGATTGACGGACTGGGAATGACCCTGACGCCGGGATTCATCGATGTGGACACTGATTCTGACCACTATCTTACGCTGTTCAGCAATCCGGAGCAGCAGGACTTCCTCCTGCAGGGCGTCACCACGATTATCGGAGGACACTGCGGATCATCGCTCGCGCCGTTGCTCTACGGATCGCTCAAGTCGGTGCGGAAATGGGGGAATACCGACCAGATGAATGTGGATTGGCATACGGTCAAAGAGCTGAAACAGACATTGCAAAAAAAAGGACTGGGGGTGAATTTTGCGACACTCATCGGATACTCCACGATACGCCGGGATCTGATCGGCGACGAAATCCGGGACCTGACCGATGCGGAATTGGATGTTTTCAGAAATGCGATGGGGCAAGGGATGCGCGAAGGCGCGCTTGGACTGTCAACCGGACTCAGTTCCGCGCATGCCAGCCATGTGTCCTATTCCGAAATAAAGAAACTGGTCGCCGCTATCGCGAAGAAGAAAGGAATCCATGCCACGCATCTTCGCGATGAGAAATCGGGAATCGCGGAAAGCGTGAAGGAAGTGGCGGCGATCGCCGAAGAAACCGGCGCAACGACCATCATCAGCCATCTCCGGCCGATCACCGGATATGAAGATCAGTTCACTCAGGCGCTTGCGGTCCTCGATAATGACCATCCGCATGTTTATTTTGACGCGAATCCTTCCGACTTCAGCATCCTGCCGCTGTACACGCTCCTGCCGAATTGGGTCCGCTACGGATCTCTGGAAGAGATGGCGTCTTTCCTCTACGATCCCGCGCAGCGCGCGCGCATCCTGAAAGAGATCGGCGAATCAGATATTAATTTTTCTGAAATCAGCATCCTGGATGCCAAGGATACTCCCGCCATCGCCGGAAAGACCCTGAAAGAATTTTCCGAGGCCCGCGA
Source organism: uncultured Candidatus Saccharibacteria bacterium (assembly GCA_964445395.1). GTDB lineage: Bacteria > Patescibacteriota > Minisyncoccia > UBA6257 > 02-FULL-45-10c > REEB48. The sequence continues at coordinate 4,083 of CAYUKW010000049.1, read as the reverse complement.
ACTTTCGCTTCCGGAAGGAGTAGTGGCGCTCATGGAGACAACCAGATTGAAAGCATTGCTGCGACACCGGAATATCAATACCGCGCTGCTTGCGGAGCTGCTGTTCCACCCGAAAGCGCTTATCAGTTCCAATGCGGCGAGCTTTGGGAACGCCGAGCAGAACATGCGGTCGGAACGGTCCACGGACACATTTCAAAAATTCCTGGCACTGGCAACAGAACGCGGAATCGCACCGGAAGCCGCAATCGCCAGAGTAACTTCAATTCCGGCAAAACTGCTCGGACTGCAAAAACGGGGAATCATCGCCGAAGGCGCATTCGCGGATCTCGTGCTGCGGAAAGACGGCGCAATCCGCGCGGTGCTGGTGAACGGGGTGTTCGCAATCCGCGACGGGGAAGCGACCATGCAAAAACCGGGAGCGATATTATAAAAAGATCCCGCAAAAATACTCCATGCCAAAATTATTCTCTGCCGACGCCTCAGGGGCGCATGCGCCCGATTATGCGATCGTGGTATGCGTGTTTCTGCTGGTCATCATCGGCCTGGCGATGCTGACCAGCGCTTCATCCGACCGGGGACAATCTCTTTTTCAGGACAGCTACTATTATCTGAAGCATCAGATCATCTACGGCCTGATCCCCGGCATCGTCTTGTTCCTCATCGCTTCAAAAATGTATTACCGGAATCTGCAGCGCTTCGCCACTCCGCTGCTTATGCTCACATTCCTGCTCCTGCTGTGCGTGTTCACGCCGCTCGGAATACGGTCCGGCGGAGCAACCCGCTGGCTCCAACTCGGACCGATCGCGTTCCAGCCGTCCGAATTTCTGAAAGTGACGTTCATCGCCTACATCGCATCCTGGCTGAGCCTGAAATCCGCCCGAAGCCAGAAATTCTGGACCGGCTACGTTCCATTCCTGATGATCCTGGGAATCACGTCCGGACTGCTGATTTTCCAGCCGACCACGAGCGTCGCGGCCATCCTGACCATCACCGCCCTGATACTGTATTTCGCCGGCGGGGCGCAATTGCGGTACATATTCGGAACATTCCTTGTCGGAATCCTGTCGCTGTTTCTGCTGGCATATATAACGCCGTACCGGATGCAGCGCGTGATGACCTTCATCCATCCCGAATCAAATAGCCAGGGATCGTCGTATCAGATCAATCAGGCGCTGATCGCCATCGGTTCCGGCGGACTGTGGGGGGTCGGCTACGGGCAATCGACCGCGAAACTGCATTCATTGCCGCAGCCGATTGATGATTCCATCTTCGCCGTCATCGCGGAAGAACTCGGATTCGCCGGATCGACGTTCATCATCCTGCTGTTCGTCATCCTCGCGCTGCGCAGTTTCATCCTGGCAAAACGCGCTCCGGATAAATTCGGACAGCTGCTGCTGATCGGATTCGGATCGCTGATCGCCATCCAGGCCGCGGTCCATATCGCATCGATTTCAGGGGTGATTCCGCTCACCGGCGTGCCGTTGCCGTTTATCAGTTACGGCGGCACGGCGCTGGCGGTTTTTATGGGAATTTCAGGTATAATGGTTAATATATCCAAATACACATAAGATGAAATACCTCAGAATTGCGCTTACCGGCGGCGGCACCGGCGGGCATATTTTCCCGCTTCTTGCGGTTGCGCAGGAACTGAAAAAACAGACCGCGGACTTCGACGTGGCGCTGGATATGCGCTATTTCGGCGCGGCGTACGCGTATGCGCAGGATATTGTTGAAAACGATATCGACTTCATACCCGTACTCTCCAGCAAGTTGCGCCGCTACTGGTCACTGCTCAATATCATAGACGGAATCAAATTCATCTTCAGTATTCCGCAATTGCTGTGGAAACTTTTTTGGTTCATGCCGGATGTCGTATTTTCCAAAGGAGGTCCGGGGGCGCTTTCCGTCGTGCTGGTCAGCCGATTTTACCGGATACCCGTCGTCATCCAGGAATCGGACAGCGTTCCGGGGCTGACGAACGCCATTTCCGGAAAAATGGCGAAAAAAATATTTCTGGCATTCTCTCCGGCGGCGGAATATTTCCGGAATAACAACATCGAGATATCCGGAAATCCGGTCCGGCAATCGCTGCTGGATCAGCGCGCGATGCTCGGAGCCGATGAAGCGGCCGCGAAAGAAAACGCCAAAAAAGGATTCGGATTCGATCCCGCGGATCCGCTTATTCTGATTCTTGGCGGCTCGCAGGGCGCGGAACGGCTGAATGATTTCGTATTTGAGAATCTGGACAAGCTTCTCAATGATTTCCAGCTGCTGCATCAGGTCGGACCGATGAAATACGATTCCTACAAAAAAGAGGTGGAGTTTCTGACCGCGGGATGGAGCGACCGGGAAAAAGCGCGCTATCTGTTCCGGCCGTTTTTTGAGAAAGACCTCGCCGATGCGCTGACTGCCGCGGATCTGGTCATCGCGCGGCCGGGTTCCGGATCTCTTTTTGAACTGGCAGCCTTTGCCAAACCGGCACTCCTCGTGCCATTCGCGCATTCCTCGGAAGACCATCAAAAAGAAAACGCGCGGGCATACGCCGAAACCGGAGCCGCACGCGTCATCTCGGAAGAAAACCTCCTCAGCGGATTACTGATTGATAAGATAAAATCCATCCTTGGAAATCCGGAATTATATGCTACTATGAGCCAAGCCGCGCAGAGTTTTTACCGTCCCGACGCCGCGGCGGTCATCGCCAAGTATTTAACCGGATTTATTTCCTAACTAATATGATAATCACTCGTTTTGCGCCAAGTCCGACCGGAGAATTGCATGTCGGCGGCGCCCGAACCGCGCTCTTCGCATTTCTGTTCGCCCGGCATCATGGCGGCAAATTCCTGTTGCGCATTGAAGATACCGACCGCGAGCGCTACGTCCCCGAATCCGTCGGGCATATCATTGAAGCGCTGGACTGGCTCGGACTGGCTCCGGACAACAAAGACCGGATTGTCGTACAATCCGAACGCCTGGCGATCTATAAAAAATACGCCGGGGAACTTTTGAATTCCGGAAATGCCTACATCTGCACGTGCAGCAAAGAAAAGCTCGCGGCCGACCGCGAACGGCAGACACAGACAAAACAGCCGCCGCGCTACGAAGGCCACTGCCGGGAACTGAATATAAAACTGGACGATGCCACGGAAGGGAATTATGTCATCCGGATGAAAATGCCGAAAGAGGGGAGCATCACCGTCACCGACCTGATCCGCGGCGACGTTGTCTTTGACATCTCTCTTTTCGACGACCAGGTGCTCTTGAAATCGGACGGGTATCCGACCTACCATCTCGCGTCGGTGATTGACGACCATGACATGAACGTGACTGACGTCATCCGGGCGGAGGAATGGCTTCCCTCCACGCCAAAACATATTCTCTTATATGGAATGTTCGGCTGGAAAAAGCCGAATTTCGCCCATCTGCCGATGATTCTTGCGCCGGACAAATCCAAGCTCTCCAAGCGTCACGGCGCGACCGGAGTTTTTGAATACAAAAAGCTCGGCTATCTGCCGGACGCCATGGTGAATTTTATCGCGTTGCTGGGCTGGCACCTGTCCGAAGATACGGAAATTTTGACGATGGGCCAGCTGATAGATAAATTCTCGCTTGAACGCGTGCAAAAAAGCGGCGCAATTTTTGACATCAAAAAGCTGAATTGGCTCAATCATCTGTACCTGAACCGCGAAAGTCCCGAGAAACTGCTCGCGGAGCTGATAGCGTTATACGGAGAAAAAGAAACCATAGTGAATGACGAGAAAACAACAGTGCGGCTTCTCGCGCTCGGAAAAACCCGGATGGAAAAATTAAGCGACTACCCGGCGCTGAAGGAATCGTTTTTGCTGGACGAATCATACGAAGCCTCCAAGCTCATCTGGAAAAATAAGACAAAAGACGAGACCATCGCGAATCTTTCCAAGGTTCAGGAAATAGTACGCAGCCTGCTCGTGGACGAATTCATGCAAAAGAATCTGGCAACGCAGGTCATGCCCTACGCCGATAGCATCGGCAGGGGAGGCGTGCTCTGGCCGCTCCGCGTGTCTCTTTCCGGACAAGATAAATCGCGGGGGCCTTTTGAAATCATGG
>CAYUKW010000048.1:0-5578 GCA_964445395.1 uncultured Candidatus Saccharibacteria bacterium | reverse complement strand
TTTTTGGCTCAGGCAAGGTCTTTATATTGAACGGTTTTGTCGTCTGTCCGTTGATCAGGAGCTTCACGATGGCGTTGAAATTATCGATATTGATCAGATCGTTTTTCGTGAATACCGGCTCCACCTGTTTGATAAGTTCGTCGGCATCTTTCGCGCCGACGCGGAATATCACCATGGAACCGACGTTGCCGAATACGGCATCGCGGACTTTATCGATGAGCTGGGCGATGAACTGGTGCGCGATGACGAGATTCAGCTTGTATTTTCTGGCTTCGGACAGAATGACGGAAATGGAATCCGTCGTGACGTTCTGGAACTCGTCGATGTAGAGATTGAAATCCCTGCGCTCCTCCTGCGGAATATTTTCGCGGGAAAGCGCCGCCATGAGGAGTTTGCCAACGATGATCATGCCGAGAAGATTCGCGTTCAGATCCCCGATCCGTCCCTTGGAAAGATTGATCAGCAGGATTTTGCCGCTATCCATTATTTCCCGGAAGCGCAGCGCGGATTGCGGCTGGCTGATGATCGGCCGGACATAATCATTGGCGATGAAGTTATTGAATTTGGAAGTGATATACGGCGTGATGTTCTGGAGCGACATTTCACCGCCGACCATGCTTGCTTCCCGTTCCCAGAAATCTTTCACGACCGGATTCTGGCAAAGCGCCAATCTCCTGGCGCGGAATTCCGGATTGGTGAATACCTGCGGAACATCCATGAGCGTCGCCGGTTCGCTGTTCGCCCCTTCCATCAGCAGCAGCAGCGCGTTGCGCATGTATTGTTCAAATACCGGGCCCATGGTTTCCTGGGAGAACAGTTTGTTGAAAATTCCCTGCATCTCGTTCACGATGAAGGTCTTTTCTTCTGGCCGCGAAAAATCATATTCCAGCATGTTCAATCCCAGCGGAAAGAGCAGGTCTCCGGGATTGAACACGATCACATCCTTGATCCGTTCCGGCGGAATCAGTCCCAGTATGGATTCAATCAGTTCGCCGTGCGGATCAATGACCGCCACGCCTTTGCCTTTGCGGATATCGCTTGCCGCAAGACCGGTGATGAAATTGGTTTTACCGGTTCCGGTCTGTCCGATCACATACAGATGTCTCCGGCGGTCATCATCGCTGATGATCACGGGCCGGGTTTCTCCGCGGAATTTGCTTTCACCGATGAGCGTCCCCTCTTTCGGCATGATGGTCGGCGGCTGCGCTTCATGCGACTTGAGCCGTTTCAGCCGCGGGATCTCGGTCGCGGACGTCGGCAGATGGAACAGGCTTACCAGCTCATCGGTTCCGAGCAGCATCTGCTGCGACTGTTCGAATATGCGGAAAATATACTGATACAGGAATTCCTTCTGGCTGCGCGGCTTGATCGCCTTGATTCCGTTGCGGAGCGGAGCCTCGAACTGATCGAAGGAACCGGCGAAGCTTTGCAGGAGCTCATCGGCGCGCATCTGGTTCGGCGCCGATATCAAAAGGCGGACATTCACGGAAAAAAGCTGCTTGCCGATTTTTTTCTCCAGCGCCTTGATGGTCTCCTCTTCCAGTACGGGTTTCGGCGCGTTCTGGTCCTCTTTTTTCTTACTCGTCAGAGCTTTCTGGAAATCGCCGAGCGTTATCATCTTGCTGGCCTTCAGCACTTCATCCAGTTTTTCCCCTTTCTTGAGCTGATAGATAAAGCTGGCTATGGATTTTTTCAGGCTGGACGGCGCCGGCGTGATAAGAATCTGGATCGCCGCTCCTTCGCCGATCTCCTGGATCTTTGACAGATTGCTGAGAATCGGCAGGAACGTGTCGAGATTCGCTTCTTCGTAGGTGCGCACCGGCAGCGCGAAAGTTTCTTTCTGTTTCAGATAGATTCCCTGGCTGACGCCTTCGTGATTGAAAATATTGTAATCATCGGTTTCTTCGATGACTGCGTCGTTCCACAGCCCGTTCAGCTGGCGCGTCACGAATTGGATCGAATCCATCGGCACGCAGACATAGAAATGAATTTCTTCGCCGATGGTATGCACCGCGGCTTCCATGGAAAACGGTATCTGGAGATTGCTGAGGCTGCTGAGGAGCTGGCCGGAAAGAGTGATTTCCTTCAGCGGATCTTTTTGCGCCTCTTCGCGGTCTTTCTGTGAAAGTTTTATCAGCAGCGGGCGAAGCTTCATCGCGCCGAGGAAATACTTCCGGCGGATATGCTGCGAGATAAGATACGCGATCCCCCCGGCCGCCGCAGCCGCTATGAGAAAATAACCAAGCAATAATATATTCATCCTGTGCAGAAAATCAGATTAATTTTTTGGATTTCAATTCCCCGTACATTTTTGAGGTCAGCGTATCGTGCAGCGCGTCGAGGACATAGGGGCCGTGCTTTTTCGCTTCCGCGATCGAAGCGTCAATTCCTTTATGGATGGCCAGCTCCACGAGTTCCTCCACTTTCAGCCGCATTTCCGGGGATTCTTCCTGCAGATACTGCGGCAGGACTGACGGCTGCGCGGCGCCGGCATTCGCCGGAGACGGCTGCGCCTGTATTTTTTCCCGGATTACGGATTTCACTATTTCGCGCGGTGAAAGTTCCGGCGCCGGCGCGGTTTCCTGGCGGCGTTTGATCTCCTGCGAAAGATATGAAATATCTTTTTCCAGCGCTGAATCGAAGTTTTGTTGCATAATGACCTCTAAATAAATATTTTCCCTAAATTAAAATCTTGATTTTGACCAAGATCAAGGCTTGGTGACGAAAATGTATGCAGATACTTTGAGGAACCATAACGCAGAGCTTGGGCTAAATCAAGATTCCCTTCGGGTAAGAAAATTTTATCTGAGTTTTTCGTTGCTCCTCCTCGGCGTGCGATAAGCACTGCCTCGTCGTCGCCCCTTGAACTCAATATAAAATTTCTCTTATTAATTAGGGAAAACATTTGTTTAGAGGTCATTGGATGGTAAAATAAAAATATGACTAAAAAACAAGTGACAATCGCTTTGCTGTCTATACTTATTATAGCTTCATTTTTCCGCCTCTACAATTTGATGCCTATGGATAACACGGGTTCGTTTTCTCCGCCCGGACTGTATCCCGATGAGGCGATGAACGGCAATAATGTGGTTGAGGCTATGGCGAATGATAACCTGAAAATTTTCTATCCGGAAAATTTCGGGCGTGAAGGGCTTTTCATCAATATTCAGGGCCTGTTCATAAAAGCTTTGGGGAACACGCCGTGGGCCCTTCGTTTACCAAGTGCCTTATTTGGAATAGTAACCGTATTGGGACTTTATTTTCTTGCGCGGGAACTGTATGCGAGCGAACCCTTGGCGCTGTTTTCGGCATTTTTGCTGGCGACCAGCTTCTGGCATGTGAATTTCTCGCGCATTGGTTTCCGGGCGATCATGGCGCCGGCATTTCTGACCTGGGGAGTGTATTTTTTCCTGAAGACATTGAAAAAAACCGCTGTAGACGCGCGTAAAGAAGAGTGGAAATCAAGAATTGGCAATTGGCTGTTGCCGGTTTTCGGCGGCCTGGTGTACGGTCTGGGTTTTCATAGCTATATCGCGTACCGGGTCACTCCCCTGCTGATGCTCGCGATCGCATACCTGTTTTTCAGAAATTCCCGGATCGGCAACCACCGGTTTCCGGCCAAAGCATTTTTCATTTTCACCGCGGTGGCGATCATTGTCGCCCTTCCCCTGGGGATTTATTTTCTGCAGCATCCGGCGGATTTCTTCGGACGGACGGTCGGCATATCTGTTTTCAATTCGCCGGCGCCGCTGCGCGATCTGGCGCTGAATATCATAAAAACATTGGGAATGTTCAACGTTGCCGGAGATTTCAATTGGCGCCAGAATTTCGCCGGCCGGCCCGAACTCTCCTTCATGGTCGGGATTTTCTTTCTTTTCGGGATATATCTGTCCGTGAAAAAAATCGTGAAAGAAAAATCCGCGGCGATTCCTGAAGAGATTCTCTTGTCCTGGTTCGTCATTGTCATGCTGCCGGTGGTGATATCGGATGAAGGGATTCCGCACGCCCTGCGGTCCATCCTGCTCATTCCTCCGGCGATCATCTTTGCGGCGGTCGGAGGGATGCGGGCGTATGAACTGCTGAAGCCGCGCTTTACGCCGGCCGGCCTCTGCGCGATAGTTTCCGCATTCTGCCTGATGCTGATTGTTGAGACGTACGTTCTTTATTTTGTCTTATGGACGAATCGTCCGGAAACGCATGATGCTTTTGCATATCAGGATTACCTGATCGCCGAACAGATCAATACGCTCCCGAATAAGCTTAAAAAATACGTCCTTGTCAGCGATGCCAAAGGAGTCATCCGGCGCGACTATCCGATTTCGCTCCAGTCTATCTTATTTCTGACCGATACTTTCAGCGCTGAAAAACGGGCGGAAAAGAACATCTCCTATCTTACCGCCGATGAATTCAAGTCTTTACGCATTCCGGCCGGCAGTATTGTCATTTCCCGATAAGAAAATTAAAGACCCCATGATGTTACTCATGGGGTCTTGGTTCCAAGCGCGAAGGCTTTCGCTTGAAGTAGTACTTGAGCGCCAGGAAGGCCGTTCCCGCGGCAGCCAATGCCAGAACAGCGACCGGCGGAATGAGGATGATCGCGGGAACCACGATTGCAAGTCCCAGCGCCATGCCGGCCACCACCATCATCGGCCAGCGGACGTACTTCGGCACCGGCACGCCGAATGCGTAGATTGACGGACGCAAGTCTGTCGTTTTCATGACCGCCTCCTTTGATATGAAGCAAGGTACTTAGATATAGCATACACTATAATACAGTTTATGTCAATATATATGCTTGAAATTGAGGTACGGGTGATATACACTAGTGAAGTTCTTTCAAAAATGGAAATTGGATGCCCAACAAAGTAGTTCTTCTCCAGGCGAAGATGTTTGAGTACGATGATGATAAAGTGCAGAAATATATTGAATACAACCGCACTCAGATTATGGAATGTCTGATTTCGGCGATAAGCCGATTATGGAAGGATCCTGACGTCGGCGATCTTATGGCAATCCTCTGTTCCGAATTTTCAGCCGATGTTTCCGAGATCGCCCATTATATGGTCGGTATCAGAAGAAACGAATGCAGAATTTCCCAGCTATCCGCAAATGACCGGTCTGAGATGGATTATCTGAAATTACAGAATGCGGTTGCAAGGTTGGAAATCGGAAACTTACTGTTAAAAATAGCGGATGTTTGTCTGAAGCTGAGGCTGAAAAAAGATCAGAATGCGCGCGTGATAACCGCCATGGAAGAGCTGGTGATGGCGATTGAAAGTCTCCCCCGCCAGAATTTTTACGCAACTTTTTCTGGCGTCACACTTCCGCACTAAACGAGGGGCAATGTTTTTATCGCAAAATTCTAAATTCTCCCCGTTGTGGCGTGGGAGCAAAAATCCCGTCTAATGACGGGCTTTTTTTCGCCCAAGTATTCAAACACGGCTTGACCGGTTTGTACTTGGGACGAATCCCCCGGAGTGGGGATTTTTTAACTATCCGTGCCGGATTTCCATCACGTCGCCGTCGTGCGCGACATATTCTTTCCCTTCCAGGCGCAATGTCCCCTTTTGCTTGGCCT
>CAYUKW010000047.1:0-5643 GCA_964445395.1 uncultured Candidatus Saccharibacteria bacterium | reverse complement strand
CTTTCTGCGGCGCGTCCACGGCGCAATGGCCGGTATCCGCGGCTCCGGAAATGCAAATTTTATATTTCAGCTGATTCCTTCTGCTTAATTTCATAGTTTCAGTATATCACAATTCATATCCCGAATTGAGCTGCGGAATCTCCGCCCGCACTCCGATATCGCTGACAATTTTTTGCGCCAGCGCCGAACTGCCATCCTCTTCCCCCTGCACCACGAACACCCGCTTCAGCGTCGCCCGCATCGGCGAAAGCCACGCCAGTAACTGCGCCTGATCCGCATGCGCGGAATATTCCTCGATGGATGCGATGCGGCACCGGACCGGTATCTGCTCATCATGGATGGTCACCGGCGAAACGCCTTCCAGAATATTCCGCCCCAGAGAATTTTTCGCCTGATAGCCGACGAACAGGATCGCGTTCTTCGGGCCGGGCAGATATCGCTTCTCGTGATGCAGGATTCTTCCGCCCGTGCTCATGCCGGAACCGGCGATTATGACTTTCGGCGGATCGGCGTCATTGATATGCTTCGACTCTTCCGTGGTGAGTGTTTTCTGAAGTCCGGGAAAATCAAAAAGCAGATTATCTTCTTTCAGCAGATTTTTCGTGGCCTTATCAAAATACCCGGAATATTTTTTGTAGATATCAGTCACCTTGATCGCGAGCGGGCTGTCCAGAAAAATCTGCACGCGCGGAATCTTTCCGCCGTTCACCAGCTCATTGATATCAAAAAGAAGCTTCTGGGTGCGCTCCATGGCGAAGGCCGGGATCATCAGCACGCCGCTGGCGTTCACGGTTTCGCCGATGACATTCTCCAGCGTGTGTTCATCGATTTTTTTATGGATCCGATTGCCATACGCCGATTCAATCAGGCAATAGTCGATATTCAGCTTCTCCAGCGTTTCGGTCGGCCCGATGATCGGCGCGGGAGTATTCCCGAGATCGCCGGAAAAGACTATTTTCTTTCCTTCGACTTCCACTACAACAATGCTCGAACCCAAAATATGCCCCGCATTATACAGCGTAATTTTCATCGGTCCGATCTGGATCGGCTGATGATACGGAAGTCCGTCCCACTTCGCCATCAGCTCCTCGATTTCCCGCACGCCGTACAGCGGCGGATTGCCGGTACGCTGCGCCTCATCCAGCAGCACGTGCTCGGAATCCAAGAGTAGGAGATTGGCAAAATCGCGGGTCGGCGGAGTCGAGTGCACCCTGCCCCGCAGGCCGTCTTTCACCAGTTTCGGCAGGCGGCCGGTATGGTCGATGTGCGCGTGCGTGACAAATACCGCGTCGATTTCTTTCGGATCATATGCGAATGGTTCCCAATTATACTTTCCGGAAAAATGCTCGCCCTGGTGCAATCCGCAATCGATCAGAATTTTCGTCGTTCCGCTTTCCAGCAGATAGTTGGAACCGGTCACTTCTCCGACGCCGCCATAGAAAGTTAATCTCATTAATTAGATTATAACAGAATTTACCCGTCATCCTGAGACTCTGTCGAAGGATCTCTGAATTAGATTCTTCCCCGCCGAGGCGGAGTCAGAATGACGGGAAACTACTATGCCTCGATCCGTTCGTTATTCAGAATCTTGGTGACTATCTCTTTTTCATTCCACGGAATCGATTTGCCGCCGGCCACGCGCATCGAACTTTCCGACCCCTTGCCGGTGATGATTACGGTATCGCCTTTTTTCGCGATCTTTATGGCGGTCCGGATCGCGTCGCGCCGGTCAAGAATCCTCCGGACTTTCTTCCGGTTATCATTCAGAATTCCCGCTTCAATTTCCTCCACAATATCCTGCGGATCTTCATCGAACGGATCTTCATTCGTCAAAATAACCTGATCGCAGTATTTCCCGGCAATCTCCCCCATGACTGGACGCTTCCAGGTATCCCGTCCGCCGCCGGCTGAACCAAGCACGCAGATCAGCTTTTGACTTTTTACTTTTGACCCGTGACCCTTTAATGTCTGATACACTTTTTCCAGTGAATCCGGCGTATGCGCGTAATCAATGATCACCGAAAACGGCACCCGCTGAATGAATTCCAATCTGCCGGGGACGCCGTCAAACGCCTCAATGGCATTCCGGATCGTCTCCCAATCGATATTCTGCGAGCGCGCGAACGCCATCGCCGCCGCGATATTCTCCAGATTGAATTCGCCGATGAGCTTTGTCTTGATCTTCACTTTCGCGACTTCTTTCTTATTGAAAAGGACTATCTTGCCGGCATCCGCCACCGCCCCGGAAAAGAATTCGTAATCGCGCGCGTCGGAATTTATCAGAAATACTTTTTGCGTTTTTTTGGAGCTGTTCGCCACATCGCTGAAAAACCGCACCTTGCTGTCGCGGTACTTTTCAAATGATCCATGCGCCTCGATATGCTCCGGCTCCAGATTGGTCACCAGCGCCGCATTGAAATCAATGAACCGATGGCGATACTGCAGAACGCCCTGCGACGTGACCTCAATGACCGCATAATCGCATCCCTGCTTCACCGCATCGGCCAGAAACCGCTGCATGAAAAATCTTCCGGGCATGCTCATGCCGGTGCTGTTGGGGATATTCGCGGCGCCGATCTTAAAGCGGACCGATGAACTGACGGCGGTCTTTTTTCCGGCAGCTTCCAGAATCGCGTTTATCAGTTCGGTGACCGTAGACTTTCCCTTGGTTCCCGTAACGCCGATCACAAACAATTTCTTTGAAGGGTTCTGGTAGCGCATACTTCCGAGCCACGCCAGAAAAAAATGGTACCGCGACCGCAGGGCATTCATATATTTCATAAGTAATGGAATTGTATCGTTAGCATATCAAACTATTTTGGCATTGCCGATTGAAAAATCCCTACACTTTCCTGAGGAAATGCAGTGCCTGCTTGATCCGGTCTTCCATTGTTACGGCGCCCGCGTCGACCCGGGAAAGCGCTTCGCGCGCCTGCGACTTGCCATAACCGAGATTCATCAGCGCTTCCACGATATCATGATCTGATTCCATCGTTCCGACAATTTTTTCCGATCCCTCCTGCGTCAGCTTGCTTCGCAGCTCCAGAATGACCCGCTCAGCGGTCTTCTTTCCCACGCCGGACGCCTTTGTCAGAAGCTCGACGCGCCCTTCGCTGATGGCGGCTTTTATTTTTTCCACCTTCTCGATTCCCAGAATGCCCAGCGCCGATTTCGGGCCGATGCCCGAGATGCCGATGAGCATTTTGAAGAATTGCAATTCGGTCTTATCCAGGAATCCGTACAGCTCGAGCGCATCCTCCCGCACATGGAGATACGTGTAGACGTTGACTTTTTCACCCACTTGTGGCAAACTCTTCACAACATTCACCGATGATTTCAATTCAAATGCAATCCCGCCGATTTCAACCACAAACAGATTTCCTTCTTTCTCTTTCAATATTCCGCTAAGGGAGTGAATCATAGTGTTTTGATCTTTTCCACGCTGTACGCACCGATGGCGTATATTTAATGTCTTCTCTCCATTATAACCATGTTTAAACTCATATCCAATTTTAAGCCGACCGGCGATCAGCCGTTGGCGATCGAAAAACTGGAACGCGGGCTGCAGGCCGGTGAAAAAAACCAGGTACTGTTAGGCGTGACCGGATCGGGAAAAACATTCACCATGGCATCAGTCATCGAAAAAATCAATCTGCCGACGCTGATCATTTCTCCGAACAAGATACTGGCCGCCCAGCTGTACCAGGAGTTCAAATCTTTTTTCCCGCATAACGCCGTGCACTATTTTGTCTCTTACTACGACTACTACCAGCCGGAAGCGTATCTGCCGAATACCAATCTCTACATCCAGAAAGACGCCCGCATCAACAAAGAGATCGACAAGCTCCGCCACGCGGCCATCCAGAGCGTACTCAGCAGAAAAGACACCATCGTCATCGCTTCGGTTTCCTGCATTTACGGACTCGGTGATCCGTCGGAATACATGAGCACCCGCCTGGAACTGCGCGTGGGACAAAATATCAGTCCGGCGGACGCGGCGCGGCATCTCAGCTTCCTGCAATATATCCGGACGACCAAAGATCCGGCGTCAGGAGAATATCGCATCGCGAATGACAAGCTCACCGTCAATCTCGTGACCGGCGAACAGATGATTCTGGAATTCAGGAATAAAAAAATATCCCAGATCATCGGTCCGGACGGCGATCTGCTGCAGGACCTGAATATCTATCCGTCAAAATTCTGGGTCACGCCGCAGCAGAAATTGAAACTGGCGCTGCAGAACATCAAAACGGAAATGGAGGAGCGCGTGGAAGATTTCCAATCCGCGAACAAGTTTGAAGAAGCCGACCGCATTGAAAAGCGGACGCTCTTCGATCTGGAGATGCTCAAGAAAAACGGGTACGTGAACGGCATCGAGAATTATTCCCGCCATCTGGCGTTCCGGAATCCGGGAGAACCGCCGGCGACGCTCCTGGATTACTTTCCGAAACCGTTCCTGCTGTTCATGGACGAGTCCCATATCGGCGTGCCGCAGCTGAATGCGATGTACGAAGGCGACCGCCAACGCAAAGCCAATCTCATCAATTACGGCTTCCGTTTGCCGTCCGCGCTGGATAACCGCCCGCTGACGTTTCCGGAATTCCAGCAAAAAATAGAACAGACTATTTTCGTGTCCGCGACGCCGGGTCCGTATGAGATGGAAAAATCCGGCACGCAGAATATCGCCGAACAGGTCGTACGTCCGACCGGCATCCTCGATCCGGTCATTGAAATCCGTCCGGTCAGCACCCAAGTCGAAGACCTGCTGAAAGAAATAAAACTGCGGATTGAACGGAACGAACGCGTGCTCGCGCTGACGCTGACCAAACGGTCATCCGAAGATCTGACTGAATTTTTGCTAGCAAAAGGAATCAAGGCGCACTATCTGCATTCGGAAATAAAAACGCTCAAGCGTCCGGAAATTCTGAACGATCTCCGGAAAGGAATCGTGGACGTCGTCGTCGGCATCAATCTGCTCCGCGAAGGACTGGACTTGCCCGAAGTAAGCCTGGTCGCGATATTGGACGCCGACCGGGAAGGATTTTTGCGGAACTTCCGCGGACTGATGCAGATGGCCGGACGCGCCGCCCGTTCCATCGACGGCAAAGTCATTCTGTACGCCGACAGAATAACCGACTCCATTAAAAAAGTAATGGCTGAAACGCTGCGCCGCCAGAAAATCCAGAAAGCTTTCAATAAACGCCGGGGCAAAATTCCGATGGCGATCGTGAAATCCATCTCTGAAAACGACCTGACCCGATTATCCAGGAAATAAAAAATCCCCGGTAAATATCTACCGGGGATTCACGTGCTATTTGCCAGCCTTCGCCCTCGCTTCGGCGGCTTTCTCGGCTGCCTGCTTCGCCGTTACTTCCGCCTGCTTCCGGGCCGCATCAGCCTTCTGCCGTTTGTCGGCCGCATCCATGGACTGGAACAGCCAGGGCAGCTTTCCTTCAAGCGCGTCAGCTTCCAGCGCTTCCATCATGGATACGCCGCCCAAGCCGAGCTCCTCGAGCTTGCGCGCGACCATCTTCATCCGCCGATACGGCAGCGAAGCATCGTGACCGGGCAGCATCGCCCACTCTCGATACCGCTCGCCGACGCGCATGATCAGATCGCACTGGCCGCCGGCCACGGCCTTTC
>CAYUKW010000046.1:0-5747 GCA_964445395.1 uncultured Candidatus Saccharibacteria bacterium | reverse complement strand
CGTATGTGCGGATCCTGATGCCGGAGATAAATCTGCAGGGATATTTCTACGCCAATCTTCTGATGCTGTTCGGTTATCAGTTGCTGTTCGGAATAACTTTGGGAACGGTCTCCAGCGTGATTGCGGTCAGTAGGTATCTGAAACTTTAGAAAACATTTAGTTCATAAAGTTAAAAGTTTATAAAGTTATAAAGTAAATCAGGGCTACCCCCCCTACTTTTCGGACTTTAAGAACTTTCAACTTTTTACTACTCAGTATCCCTTCGGGCCCAGCAGAAACAGCAAACCGCTGCCGAGCATGCCGAGCGCGACGATGCTGATAATTATGATATTCGCGATTTTTAAAAATTGTTTTCTGTTCATATGCTTTAAGTTTATTTATAAAATGCGTCTGTAATTTTTACCACTTGCATGCTATGCCGAAGTGGCGCGCGATATTTGCAATAACAAATCCGATTCCAGTATTGGGAAACACATGATTCCTATCAGGACACGGCCCGTTCCCGCTCCAAATATTATAAATCATACCAGCCGTTAAAATCAAAGTGATTAATATCAGCGACCAGACCAAGATGAGCGCCTGTTTTTTGTTCATGAATTAATTACAACACCGCCTAAGGGAAGATGAGATGTGAACTTAATATCCGCGCCAACGATTCCAGTCCGCCGGTTTTGGTGAATGTGGGAATGCCGAGATAGCAGTCTTTCTGGAGCGCGATGGCCGCGCCGCCGGAATTGCCGAAGTCGACTTTCGCGGACGTGATATAATAATCGCCGTCATAGCCGGAAATGATCCCTTCAGTGGCGGTGATATCGGTCTGGGAACCGATGCCGGGATAACCCAGGATTACGACATGGGTGCCGACCGAGGGGGTTTCAGCGCACAGCGCGAACGGTTTCGCGGCAAGGGAATCAATATGGGCATCGCCGGCGGCAAGATCAATCCGCGACCAGTCATAACCGGCGGCTGATTTTGATATCTGGGACGCGGTAATCGTAGTTGTCACGTTATAATCGGGGAGCTGAATCTTACAAAGCGTCGGCGGAACGCCGAATTCATCGACAACAACATGCGTATTCGTGACCACTGACGAAGTGCCGTTCTTTTCCCGCGCGACGATGCCGGATCCGCTCTGAGCCTGATACGGAGCGCCGCTGGCGTTATTCCATGAGCATTCTATGTGCGCTATTCTTGGCCGCCATTCGCTGATGATATCCGCGGTATTATAGGTTTTGATCGCGTTCACTCCCTGTTCCAGTGAAGAAAGTTTTTGCTGGGTCTGCGCCGCGTTTTTCTGATTTTGCGCAGCTGCGGCTTCGCTTTGCGCCTGTGCGTCACTGAGTTTTTTATTGAGGGCCGCGGTGGTCAGGTCAGAGGTTGTTTTTTCCACGCCCAGTTCTTTCCGCAATGAAGAAACATTGTCCGTAAGCGAGAGGATCTGCCGCTGCTGCAATTCGCTGAGCGTTTGATTCTGTTCGTCCATGGCCAGATTTTCCGCTTTGGAGAGCAGATAGAGCGAAATGCCGAAGAAACCTGCGGCTAACAATATAATCACGTTGAATGCGATCAGCGTGCCGATGGTGAGTCGGCCGGAGCGTGTATAATGTGCGTCATGCATAGGTTTATTATAGCAGATAGTTTGCGCAGCGGTGGCTGAGTTTTCCGACTTTATGAACTTTCTAACTTTTTACCCTGTTAAATAAAACCTTTCAGGTTTTAGACTGTGGACACTCTATTTAACAGGGTGAACTTTATGGACTATAATAGATATATGCCCGAATCAATGAAGACCCAGCACTATTTTTTTCTCGGATTGCTTATTCTGACGATCGCTTTGAATGCGATGGTTTTTTATCCCTATCTCGGATCGCTGGTATTCGCCATGACGCTTGCGGTCGTGTGCAATCCCTGGCACCGCCGGCTCATGAAGAAAATGCCGAAGTTTCCCAATCTGGCGGCATTTCTGACGCTCGTATTGGCATCAGTCATCATTCTGGTTCCGCTGGTGTTTTTTGGCAGTCTCGTATTCAATCAGGCGCAGGGACTCTATACGTCATTGACGAATAATGCCGAAGCCGCCGGTTTTTTAAACAGCGTAGCAGCCGCAGTGCAGCAGCAATTTTCCACCGTTAAGCCGGTCAATCTTCTGATAACGAATCTGAATGAGTATATCAAATTGATATTGCAATACGTGGTAAGTAATGTGTCATCTGTTTTTTCCAGCGTTGCGAATATCGGAATCCATGCCCTGCTCATTCTTTTGTCGTTGTTCTTTTTCCTGCGGGACGGCGATACGTTGAAAAAGACCATCATCCATCTGAGCCCGCTCCGCAACAGCGATGACGAGATCATTTTCGATCACCTTGAAACGGCGGTGAATTCAATCGTGAAAGGCGCGTTACTGCTTTCGCTGGTCCAGGGGATCATTTCCGGCATCGGTTTCATATTGTTCGGAGTTCCGAACGCCGCATTTTTCGGGGCGCTGACGTTCATCGCGGCATTTATTCCCGGTTTCGGATCGGCGCTGGTGCTGATCCCGATGGCGGGGTACCTTTATTTCGTTTCTTCCATGGGTGCGGCGATCGGAATGCTGCTCTGGGCGGTGCTGGTGGGGGTTGCCGATAATTCACTCCGCCCGAAAGTCATCTCCAGCGGAACCGGCATGCATCCGCTCCTGGTTCTGCTTTCAGTGCTCGGCGGCATCAGCATGTTCGGCGCGTACGGATTGCTTATAGGTCCGCTCCTGCTCAGCTTCCTATTTGCCTTGACTGACGTATATAAGAAGGGGCTTGTCTAAAACTAGAAAATAAAAATGAGCTTCATGCATGAAGCTCATTTTTTATCTTGTGATCCACTGTGCGAGCGTGATGACCGCAATCACGATGAGCGTCTGTGATGCGATGCCGAGGAAATACTTCTTATCGATATCTATTTTTGAATGGACTCCGAGATGAAATTCCGTCAGCAGCGTCAGCGGCTTATTCGGCATTTTCCAGTAGACGAATTCGAGCGCGTCCGGAAGAATGGCGCCGATGCATCCGGCGATGATGGAGAGAAGCCTCATATCGAATGATACCTGCGGATGGAAAATCACGACCGAGATGACGATGCCGGCGAGCAGATCGATGCCGATGTTGAACAGATCGACGACAAACCATTTATTCAGAAGCATGTCGCCGTGCATGGGATTTTCCGGGTCTTTCTTGAAGGAAAAAAGCCGGTAATGCCAGTGCGGAATCGCATCGGCAAAAAAATGGCTCACAAAACCTGCGAAAAAAG
This sequence comes from uncultured Candidatus Saccharibacteria bacterium, assembly GCA_964445395.1. Classification (GTDB taxonomy): domain Bacteria; phylum Patescibacteriota; class Minisyncoccia; order UBA6257; family 02-FULL-45-10c; genus REEB48. The sequence continues at coordinate 2,468 of CAYUKW010000046.1, read as the reverse complement.
CGAGCAAGGGATGGCGGGGCAGCAGTTTGCCGAGTGCGCCGCCGATGACGCCGTGGGTTACGAGTATCATAGGATAGAATTACTATATGCAGGCGGGGAATTATTGTAAAGGGGATAAGGGATTTTGCCATGCAAATACAGTGTATGCTATACTTTTAGTATGACAATGCTGATATTTTCACAGACGCTTTTTTATCTGACGGTGTCTTTCGCGATTCTCGCGCTGAGCACGCTCTTCAGTTTGATCGCGTATAACCTGATGAAGATCGCCCGGGATCTCAGTACAATTTCCAATAATTTCAGCGAAGCATCCGATGATCTGCATGGCAGATTGGAAGAAGTTCTGGAACGCCTTTCCGATATTCCATTTCTGTCGTCTTTTCTGCAAAAGCAAACTTCCGGCAAGCGTCATAAGAAAGGTCGTGAATAAAAGTCGCTCGAATGATTTTTTAAGAACACGGATATTTGCCTGCTGACAAATTCCTAGGCTCGCGCCGTCGCGCTCCGCAATGTTCTTAGAAAAATATTCTCGCGCTCGATTGAATATAAAATAGTATAAATTAAACAAGTAAAAATATGGCAAAGAAAAAAAACAAACATGCGTTTGGAATGATGGGAGGGGCACTGGCCGGGGCGGCGCTTGGCGCGGCAGCCGGTTTGTTTCTGGCCCCTACGTCCGGGAAAAAATTGCGCAAAGATGTGAAGCATCAGGCGATGGAATTGTATAAAATGGCCGCGCCGCAGCTTAAGAAGCTGACCAAAATGGGCGAGGCTGAATATAAGTCCGTGATGCGCAGCGCAGTCGCCAGCTACACGAAAGCCCAGAAGCTTTCAGCGGCAGAAGCGAAAATGCTCCAGAAAGAAGCCGAAGCATCCTGGAAAACCCTGCAAAAACATCTTTAGGCTACCGATAAAAAATCCGCCGATCGGTGGATTTTTTATTTTGAGTACGGCCAGCCACTGAAGAGTTCCGGAAAATTTCTGAATACGATCAGCATCGGAAGGAAAAATGCGGCAAAGTGGATAAAGATGAACAGAAATACAAAATAATGGTCATAGCCGAGCAGAAAATACCGGGTCTGCAGGATGACCGCGATGCATGCCGATATCCAGAATGCTTTCCGGCCGGCATCGTTCATTTTCCGCAATACGAACAGTCCGAGCAGTCCCCACAGAACTCCATAGATGATCTTATTGCGGAAATAATCCGATGGCACGTCAAAGGCGTGACTGGTTTGGTGCGCCATCCAATCAATTCCCGTTGCGGTAAGCACTATCAGGATCATCAACGCCGCTATCTTGATATTGCGATGAATCTTCATTGCCATACTTTCATTATATCGCATTTACCCTGTTCTTTTTATTTAAGCCTGTTATATTTAAATAAGTTCTTAGATTTGTTGCGGGACAGCATGATAAATCCGATCCGCGCCTGGGTTAAGCTGACAATCCGGTCTTTGCCAAAGAAATCCTGGCAGGATGACCCGGAGAAAATCAAGTCAGTGTCCGTGGCGCGAATAACCGGCACCTTCGTCGTTCTCACGGTTACGATGGCGTATCTTCTCCTGAATGCCATGTTCCCGGCACTCAATAATCTCTGGGGAATATCTTTTCTGGTCATAACAGTGGTTCTCTACTGTCTGATATGGGAACGGATTCGCCGCGTAATTAAACACGCCGTGCGTCTGCGCGACAAGAATGATGATACCCGCCGATATTAGGCGGGTTTTTATTTTCGTGGGGCAGATTTCACTCTTTGCATCGCACGCATTTTTTGTTAGAGTATTTACAGCGAAGCGGAATAAAGCGAATACATTGCGGGATCGTCTAACGGTAGGACATCGGCCTTTGAAGCCGAGTATCTTGGTTCGATTCCAAGTCCCGCAGCCAGCTTGAGGCTAGTCCGAGATCACGAGTTGAACAACGATTGTGTTATGCTATGTCTATACGGGTCGATTTCAAATTCAATTCAGTTTAATTAATTTAATTTTATAAAAACTATGAAGACAAAAATAATGCAAGTATTTTCATCTGCTTTCCTGCTTTCGGCTGCGACGCTCTCAATCGCATCAGCGCAAGTCGCCAGCACGGTCAATGTCAATGTAGGGGCGGATATCGAAGTAAGAATGCAGGGAAACTCAACAAGCACTGCGGCGAAAAATGATTATCGCGGCAATGCCACGGGCACGGATTCAACAAATGACCATGCGACAAGCACGAGCGCGGAAGCCGAAGGCCAGCTTAACGCCGAGGCGCATCGCAGCACGGTCGCTTCGTTCGTGAAGTCGCTTCTGAGCGTCGCTGATCGCGAGGGAGGCATAGGCGTCCAGGTGCGCGCCATAGCGAAGGCTCAAAATGATTCAGCTAGCACTTCGGCTGACGCTATCGCAAAGGTTGAACAGAGGGGCGGAACGTGGACGTTCCTTTTTGGCAGCGATTACAAGAGCCTCGGCCAGCTGCGCAGCGAG
>CAYUKW010000045.1:0-5880 GCA_964445395.1 uncultured Candidatus Saccharibacteria bacterium | reverse complement strand
GGCGGAGAAACTATTTGAATACGAAAACCGTTCGGATGGATTTCTGATTCTGGCGGTGACTCCGGGCAGAGCAGGTCAGAAATTCCGGGAAGACCAATTGAAGAAAATAAGAACTTTGCGGCAACGATTTCCGGATGCTAAACTGGAAGTGGATGGCGGAGTGAACCTGGAGAATGCGCCGGCGCTGAAAAATGCCGGAGCCGATATCCTGGTTTCCGCTTCAGCGATTTGGGGAAGCGCGAATCCTAAAAATGCCTATTTCGGTTTATTGAATATATAAAATGGAACTTCACGAAAAAAAACTGCAGTTTCTGGAAGAGATGGCCAATAAGATCCGCCAAGATATCATCGCCATGCTGGTGGAAGCGAAGTCCGGGCATTCGGCCGGTCCGCTTGGGATGGCGGATATTTTCACGGCGATGTATTTCCATGTCCTGAAACATGATCCGAGAAATCCGGACTGGGCGGAACGGGACAAGTTAATCCTTTCCAACGGCCATATCTGCCCCGTGTTGTACGCGACGCTGGCAAATGCGGGATATTTTCCCATTGAGGAACTGATGACGCTGCGCAAATTGGATTCGCGGCTGCAAGGCCATCCGCACCGCAAATCATTGCCCGGATTGGAAACGACCTCCGGCCCGCTTGGTTCCGGGCTGTCGCAGGCTATCGGCGTGGCGCTGGCGCTTCGTCTGGATAATAAAAAAAATCGGGTATATTGCCTGATGTCCGACGGCGAGCACGATGAGGGCAATACCTGGGAGGCGGTGATGTTTGCGGGCAAACAGAAATCAAAACTGAATAATCTGACGGCCATCATGGACCGCAATAATATCCAGATTGACGGGTTCACCGAAAATATCATGCCGCTCGAACCGCTCCGCCAGAAATACGAATCGTTCGGCTGGCATGTGATCGATGTGAACGGAAACGATATCGCGGCATTCGTGGCGGCGCTGAATGAGGCGAAAGCGATTTATGAAAAGCCGACGATGATCATCGCGCATACGATTCCGGGCAAGGGCGTGAGTTTCATGGAGAACGATTTCCTGTGGCATGGGAAACCGCCGACTCCGGAAGAAGCGAAGCGTGCCTTGCATGAACTGCGGACACTCGGCGGGCAGATAAAAGCAGAGCATGAATAGAACACCCATCCACAGTTTCTTCGCCTATCGGTTTCTTGGTTTAAAACTATTTGCTATACTAGGGAGTATCACTAAAGGTCGTAAAAAAACAGAAGCAATTTTAAAAAAATAACATGATGCATTCAAAATTTCATTGGGCATGCTGCTGGAGGCCGATGGTAAGCATGGTGTTCTGGGTTGCCGGAGTACTTTGTTTGTTACTGGCTTGGGAATCAGTCCGGGAGAAAGGATTGGTATTAGGCCTTGAACCTCTCGCCTGGTATTGGAACGCGCTCGTATTGGGCGTGCTCGCAATGGGCGGCAAAGGCGGTCATGGCTGCGGATCGTGCGCTATGCCTGAAGGAGAAGAAAAGGCAATGTAACATTTTCTATCGAGCTCGATAGATTATATTGGAATTTTCTTATCGCCTCAGGGCATTCGAGAATTTTCAGTTCCGGCTTCAGCGATCTGCTGGAGCCGGGGAGAAAATTTTTGAAAATCTTAATTTTATAAATGATTTCTAAAAGCGCAAAACTAAGCCCCAAAGTTTTTGATGAAGATATCGAGCAGCGTCCGACCCGCGACGGGTACGGCGAGGGATTGGTGAGCGCCGGAGAATCGGATCCGAATGTGGTCGTGCTGTGCGCCGATCTGACTGAATCGACGCGTTCCGAAGCGTTTTCCAAAAGATTTCCCGAACGGTTTTTCGAAGTCGGCGTTGCGGAGCAGAATCTCGCCACGATCGCATCGGGCCTCGGCATCAGCGGAAAGATCCCGTTTATTTCTTCGTATGCGACTTTTTCGCCCGGCAGGAATTGGGAACAGATCCGCACGACGATCTCATATAATGATTCCAATGTGAAAATCGCCGGCGCGCATGCCGGGATTTCCGTCGGTCCGGACGGCGCAACGCATCAGGCGATCGAGGATATCGCCACGATGCGCGTAATGGCGAACATGAAGGTCATCGTGCCGTGCGATGCGATTGAAGCGCGCAAGGCGACGATGGCGGCGGCGAAAGTCTGGGGACCGGTGTATCTGCGGTTCGGGCGGGAAAAGATGCCGGTGTTCACCACTGATGCGACGCCGTTCACCATCGGCAAGGCGGAACTGTTTTGGGAATCAAATGGAAAGCAGGGTAAGTCCAAGAAATCGCAAGTTGCCATTATCGGCTGCGGTTCGCTGGTGCATTATGCGCTGCAGGCCGCGAAAGAATTGGAAGACGAAGGCATCGGGACGATGGTGGTGAATAATCATACGATCAAGCCGCTCGATGAAAAGAAACTGTTGGAAGTCGCGGAAACCTGTGGCGCGGTGGTCACGGTTGAGGAGCATCAGGTGTCCGGCGGCCTTGGCGGAGCGGTTTCCGAACTGCTGGCAAAGCATTTGCCTGTGCCGATGGAATTCATCGGCATGCAGAATATGTTCGGCGAGTCCGGCGCGCCCAAGGAATTGATTGAAAAATATGGCATGGGCGTCAAAGATATCAAGGACGCGGTGAAGCGGGTAATGAAAAGGAAAAAATGAGGTATACTGAGGAATAATTGTAACGGGCATATTTTCACACATGAATTATGATTTTATAGGCATCGGCGATATCACGGTTGACGCGTTCATCCGCCTCAAAGAGGCGTCGGTGCATTGCAAAGTCAACAGGGAGGATTGCGAAATCTGCATGAAATTTGGAGACAAGATTCCGTATGAAGACGCGTATATCATTCCCGCGGTCGGAAACAGTCCGAACGCGTCCGTTGCCGCGTCCCGTCTGGGGCTGACGAGCGCGCTTGTCACCAACCTGGGAGATGATTATTGGGGCGGGAAATGCCTTGAATCTTTGGCAAAAGACGCTGTTTCGCCGGAATTCATAAAAGTGCATCCGGGGATGAAAACAAATTATCATTACGTCCTCTGGTATGAAGATGACCGGACGATTCTGATCAAGCATGAAAAGTATCCGTACGAACTGCCGGAGCTGAGAAATCCGAAATGGATCTACCTTTCTTCCATGGGCAAGGACGGAGTATCTTTTTATTCCGCGATTGAAAAATATCTGAATGAACACAGTGACGTGAAACTCGCGTTCCAGCCCGGAACCTATCAGTTGGAACTGGGCGCGGAACAACTGGCGGGGATTTACCGGCGCACGGAACTGTTTATCTGTAATAAGGAAGAGGCGCAGCGCATTCTGAAATCCGAAGAAGGAGATATCAAAAAACTGCTTTCTGGAATCGCCGCGTTCGGGCCGCGATTGGTGGTCATCACCGACGGGCCGCGAGGCGCCTATGCCTGGGACGGCGGAAAATGCTGGTTTATGAGGATTTATCCTGATCCGAAACCTCCGTATTCCCGGACGGGCGCGGGCGATGCGTTTTCTTCGACCGTGGCCGCCGCTTTGGCGTTGGGATGTGATTTTCTCACCGCGCTCCGCTGGGGACCGATAAATTCTATGGCAGTCGTGCAGAAAGTCGGCGCGCAGACGGGGCTTCTCACGCGTCGGGAACTGGAAGAGTGGCTGAAAAACGCGCCGAAAGATTATGAGCCGAAAGAGATATGATGCAAGATTTGAAATTTTATCGATAGTTTGTCATAGTTTTCATATGGATGAAGATAAAAAAGAACCGGGCAAATACGTGAGCAAGAAGGGGAGTATGCGGATCGCGAATTGTCCGCATTGCCGCGGGGTGCTGTTCAAAGAAATCAATATCGAGTCCGCGACCGGCGAAGTTTCGTTCATCATGCGCTGCCCGCATTGCCAGAAGAACATCATCGTGACGATCAATCATGAAATAAGTTTGAGAATGCCGCTCTAACAGAAATCCCGCAGATTATTGTGCGGGATTTTTATAGAGTCATGATTCCTGAGTCGCTGACCGGGTAGGGGAATGGCGTATTTTGTCCATGCTGGAGATTAAGAATAAAAGGCATGACAATCGTATTGTGGAATTGTTCGGGTTTCTGGGAAAGATCCTGGAACTTCCAACGTAATTCTTTGGTCAAATGGATATAGAGCGGTAGATTGCACGCGCCATACCAATGGGTGATATTATTTTCTATGCACCACAGTACTGCTGCTTGTAAAATAATATCCGCAAGCCGGATTTTTTTACTTGCGAACTCCCTCATTATTTTTCGCGGCGGGGCGGCAATGAGCCGTGAGATTTCAACGGTTTTCGATCTTTCAACCCACGCGGGGAAGGGGATATCTTTTTCAGCATAAAATCCTCCAGGCGCATCTCGTATCAGGCGCACCATGCCGATAAGCGTATTGTCATAATACGCCAAGATGCTTGCCGCGCGGAGATCATAGGCATCTTTTTCCTGGCCATCAGGGAATGCCTTCGGGTTTTCAGTCCCCATTTTCAGGCAGTATATCTGATAGCGCAGTCGATAGCTTTTCTGCAAATCTTGCGGATCTTGAGCCACTCGGACTAAAAATCTTTTATCTTTTGTGCTAAGCAAGAGGCCGTCGGTAGTCATCGAGCCTCAAATTTTAAGGTCCTCCACAAAGTATACAATAAATTTTTTCATATTGACAAACTCTTATTTTTCTTTAAAATAAATTTTGTACATTCATAATGGAATAAGTGGTTCATGAATCTGAATCGAACTCTGGTTCGGCTGCCGTGCGATAACGTGGATAAGGGTTTGCGGATTGATGATCGCGGAAGCGTCAATGTGGCGCGCGCCAAGGCGCAGCATGCCGCGTACTGCGAAGAATTGAAGCGGCTTGGCTATACGATCGATCTTGTTTTGCCGGCTGATAATGCGTATCCGGACAGTCTGTTTGTGGAAGATCCCGCAGTCATTGTCGAGCAGTCGCTCGTGATGACGCGTCTTCGCCGTCGGGAGCGCCAGGGCGAAGAGGCGGTTATGGAAAAGGTGCTCCGCCCGTATTATCGGGACGTATTCCGGATTGAGGATCCGGGCTTTGTCGAAGGCGGCGATGTGCTGGTGACTGACAATCGTCTGTATATCGGTTTGTCCAAGCGGACGAATTTTGAGGGCGCGGAACAGCTTGCGAGAATCGCCCGCGATCGGCACAATTATCATTCCGTTTTCATCGAAATACCGGACGATCACCTGCATTTGAAGGGTGAGATGAGCTATCATCGGTCGGATGGCGGCCTGATCGTGGTGAGCGAGCGGCTGGCGAAAGACTTTCGAGGGTCTCCCGAGCGTTTGCTCGTGGTTCCCTGCGATGATCCGATGCAGCGTTTTGGAGCGAACTGCATTTCAAAAGAAAAGAGAGTTCTGATCCACGGGGGCTGTACCGAAGCCCGCAGGGTTCTCGAGCAAGAAGGATTTGATGTGCGCGAAGTTCTTCTTGATGAATACGACAAGATTGACGGCGCGATGACGTGCATGTCCAAATTTTTCTAAGTGTATGCGCCGACCAATGGTCGGCTTTTTTATATGCGCAGCGGCCGCAACGTTATTTTTTGACACAGGATTATTATGTATGATACTGTCTTAATCAGAACTTCTAAAACATACTACGGGATGAGGCGAATCATGAGAGCAAAGACTGGAATCGAGTATCTGGATAATCCCAAGCGGGTTATTTATCATCCGGCTGATCGGGGAGAGGCGTATTATTGGGAACGGGTGGATCGAAATATCGGCTGGATAACGAAGGAAGAGCAGGTACTGTTAAGAAAATCAGTTCTGGGCGTAGCCGGTTGCGGCGGCATGGGAGCATTTTTGAACGCGATCTATGCGCGCGGCGGCATCGGTGAAGTGCGCCTGGCGGACAAC
>CAYUKW010000044.1:0-5977 GCA_964445395.1 uncultured Candidatus Saccharibacteria bacterium | reverse complement strand
AAAAACAACTTCGGTCCCGCCCCCGGCGCCGATAGTTCAGCCGGCGCCGACTCCCGCTCCGGAACCGGTTCCGGCCGTTGTCGTGAATCACTCCGGAACCTGGAAGGGAACCTTTGTTTCCACGGCGCCTTCCCAATGTTCCGGTTTTACCGGCACGCTGACGATGCAGATGACTGATGCCGCCGGATCTTTAAGCGGCGATTTTTCAGCGTCAGATGGAACCAGCGGTCCGCTGAAGGGATCAGTGGCAGATACGAAGCTTACGGTCACTGTTCTGAGCGGAGATTCCGTTATTCTGACGCTTTCAGGCGATATGACGGATTCACACATGTCGGGTACGTTCAACCGCAAACAGGAATGCGCTTCCGGCAGCGGTCCGGTAGCAGGCACTTTTACCGGCGATAAAAAATAATTTTTTATTCTTGCACTATGAAACCGTTACATCAGCAGCTGGAGGGCAGTCTTGAAAGGACCAAACTGTTCGGAGGAAAATTACTGATTGTCGCATTTGCGATCGCGCTGGGTCTCCTGGCCGCGTACGCCATCATGAACTCTGATTTCAGCGGCGCTGGCGGATCAGTCAGAAATTGCATCAAGTCCGCGCTTGGCAATCTGCCGGATTGTAATGATGGTCCTGGCGGCGATGGGAGCCTCAAACAGACGATGGTCAATGGAAAAATAGTCGGAATCTGCCGAAGCGTGCGAGCCGATGGCGCATGTGTCCAGTAAAAACGTCCCGCTTTGCGGGCGTTTTTTCTTTCTTTTCACGCGGAAATGCGATACCATCTAACTCATGCAGAACATAAGGAATTTTTGTATCATCGCTCACGTAGACCATGGAAAATCCACCTTGGCTGACCGGTTTTTAGAGATTACCGGAACCGTGGAGAAGCGCCATATGAAGGCGCAATATCTGGACCAGTTGGAACTGGAGCAGGAGCGCGGCATCACCATTAAAATGGCGCCGGTGCGCATGCGGTACCCGTATAAAGGAACTGATTTCACGTTGAATCTGATCGATACGCCGGGACACACTGATTTTTCCTATGAAGTCTCCCGCGCGCTCGCGGCGGTGGACGGCGCGATTCTGCTGGTGGACGCGTCGCAGGGGATCCAGGCGCAGACGCTGGCGAATTTCAGCGCCGCGAAAAAGGCCGGTCTCACTATCATCGGCGCGGTGAACAAAGTGGATTTGAGCCCGCTGACTGCGGATGAAGTGGCCCAAAGCACTGCGGAGCTTCTGGATGTCCCGGTATCGGAAATTTTCAGGATTTCCGGAAAGACGGGACTCGGCGTGGAGGAACTGCTCAAAGCGGTCATTGAAAAAATTCCGGCGCCGAAGCCGAAAAACGAAGAGTTGCATACCACGTTCCGCGCGCTTATTTTCGATTCTTTCTATCACGAGCACAAAGGCATCGTCGCTGCGGTCCGCGTATTCAACGGGCGGGTGAATGATCATGACGAAGTGAATCTGATCGCCACCAAGACATCATTTAAAATCAAAGAGCTCGGCCATTTCGCTCCGAAACTGAGCACGGATGCGACGTTGGAAGAAGGGCAGATCGGCTATATCGCCACGGGCCTGAAAAATCCGGAAATTCTGAAGATCGGCGATACGGTCATTTTGAAAAAAGCGCTGGAAGGCAAAGATCTTTCGCGTCTGGCGCTGGAAGGATATAAAGATCCGCAGCCGGTGGTGTTCGTATCATTCTATCCGGAAGAAGGCGAGGACTATGAAAATTTGAAAACCGCGCTGGGAAAACTGAAGCTGAATGATTCGGCGCTGAAATTCGAAGCAGACTTCAATGAATTTCTCGGCCGCGGATTCAAGACCGGCTTTCTGGGCAAGCTGCATTTTGAAATCACCGCCGAACGGCTGGAAAAGGAATTCAATATCCGCACCGTTCACAGTTTTCCGTCGGTGTCGTATAAAGTGAAATTGCGGAACGGCACGTGGGCGATAATCACCAATCCGAAAGATTTTCCGACCGATTATCTGGAAGTGCTGGAACCGATCGCGAAAGTGGATATTCTGACGCCGTCGGAATATGTCGGCGCGGTGCTGCGGCTGCAGGAAGTGTTCCGGCTGCGCGATGTGACGACGAACATGATCGGCAAGACGATGCTGATTTCCGCGATGCTTCCGCTGTCGGATCTGGTTCGGGATTTTGACGATCAGCTGAAGTCCATCTCCGCCGGATATGCGTCATTGAGTTATGAAATCGCATCGTTTGAAAAAACGAACGTTTCCAAATTGGAAATCCTGGTCGCCGGCCATGATGTCGGGGGACTGACCAGGATTCTGCCGACCGATGATCTGGAACGCGACGCGAGAAATACCGTGGAGCGGCTGAAGGGATTGTTGCCGGGCCAGCAGTTCATGCAGGCGATCCAGGCGGTGGCGAACGGACGCATCATCGCGCGGGAAAGCATTCCGGCGATCAAAAAGGATCTCGGCAACTTCGGAAAGAACGGCGGCGACCGCACCCGGAAAATGAAACTGTGGAAAAAACAGAAAGAAGGAAAGGAAAATCTGAAGGAGCGGGCGATGAAATCAAAGATCGACGTGCCGGCAAGCGTGTTTAAAGAGCTTTTGAAAAAATGATATCATGGATATATGAAGCGACTGCTGTTCGCAATTATCGGAGTGGTGACGGTCACGCTTATCTATGTCACCGGAAAGCTTTTTTTGGAGCACCGGAGTCTGGCGGAAGCATCGGCGCAGGCACAGAGCCATCTGGATTCGCTCAAAGCCGACAGTCAGAATTTAAAGGATGATTTTGCTTATTATTCCAATCCGGAAAATCTTGAGAAGTATCTGCGAAGCCAGTTCAATTATAAGAATCCCGGCGAAAAACTCATCATAGCCGTTCCGCAGAAGGATGCCGGGCCGGCCTCAACAACGGTCACTCAATAACCTATGTCATTCAAAACATCAGTTGCGGTTTTTCTGGCGATAATGTCCGCCGGCGTAGCGGCGTATAAAGTTTCGTATGACGGCTGGTATCCGGTTGCGGTGGTGAATTTTCATATTATTTCCGCGCAGGCGCTCGAACAGGGCGTGGCCACCGCGTCCGGATATCTGCATATCCAATACCAGATGTCGGGCGTGGATCCGGCGAAACTGGATACGCCGGATTCTTCCCGCGAACTTCGGCGCGAGGTGCTGGATTATCTGATTTCCCACGAACTCATTCTGCAGGAACTGAACCGGCGGATCGGCATGAGTCAGACGGATGTGATTGCGGAAAAGAATATCACCCAGGAATTGGAAAACAATCCGAACGCCGCCGCCGGCGCTGAAAAACTGTACGGCCTGACCCTCGCTGAATTCAAGGATAAGGTTCTTTTGCCGCAGGCATATCAGGATATTCTCCAGGGCCGGATGCAGCTGAATAACGAGGATTTTCCGGCGTGGCTTACGAATGCGAGAAAAGCGGGTTCAGTAGTGATTTTTTATCCGGGATTTTCTTGGGATGGAACGCAGGTGGCGGCGAAATAGTTCGGAGCGGGTTAGTATACTAATCTTTTCTCAGTACTTCTTAAAATTATTTTTTCTCAAAAAATATGCAGCCAGAAAATTGGTGATCGGCACCGCCAGCACGAGCGCGATGCTGCCGGTCAATGTGCGGACTATCTCTTCCGCTAGGAATTCGCTGTTCATCGTGTACCACAGCGGATCTGGATATGCGGCCAGGATGAGAAAAAGCGGAAGCGATGCGCCGGCATAGACCAATACCAGCGTATTTACTAGGGATGCGATATGCTCCCGTCCCACGGAAAGTCCGCGTTTATAGAGTTCCGTAAACGATAATGACGGATCTGCCTTCGCTATCTCATCAATCGTGCTTGCCTGGCCGGTAGTCACATCGTCCAATATACCAAGGAGGCTTATGATGATCCCTCCGAGAAGCAATCCCTGGAAGTCAAACGACGGCTGCGACGCTTCGGTTTGCAGATAAAAAGTTTCTTCTGTGCCACTGCCGGTTAGCTGAGTTAGATGGACAAAGAATGAAGCCAGAAGCACGGATAGCGCGAGCGTAAGCAATGTACCCGCCACTGCGATGGAGGTTCTTTTGTTGAAGCCATGCGCGAGATAAATAGATACCACTGCGATCACGAACGCGCTTATCAGACATATGGTGAGAGGATTATGATTTGCGATGATCTGCGGGATGGTGAATCCGATAAGAACAAAAATGCTGAAAGTCAGCCCGATCATTGACGTGAGTCCGCGCAATCTTCCGAAATAAAGGACTAACCCGACAAATAAGGCCGCTATGAATGCGATTTCAGGAAGCCGATATTTATCCGCAAGATAATAGGAAATCTCACCCATTACCTGGTTTTTGGCAATCACGACCTGCTCGCCCTTCATGATTTCACTGTCGCTATTTTTGCTATATCCGTGCGATATATCAAGTATATTACCGGCTTCATCTCCTGAAGAAATTTTCACCGTAGTCATCAGGGTCGGCTGCATCTGGGAATCTGTCGCCATTCTGCTTTTGAGAACGGTTCCGACGTAATATTGATCCGGCGGGAAATTTTTCGCCTGGGAATTGCTATCGCTTGTCTGCTGGGCGAAGACGAGATTCCCGGCGATAAGGAAAACACCCAGGATTATAAAGAGGCGAATATTATTTTTCATATTGATATTTTTTAGCGCATGACTTGCAGATCCCATAAAATTCAAGGGCATGCTGACGGATTTCCGAAAAATGCTTCGAGCGCCGAAGAATGAGCTCTTGCGCACCCTCCACACCGCAGTCATGGACATCTTCAATGCGTCCGCAATGCATACAGATTAGATGATGATGTTCCTTGTCGCCCGCGATTTCATAATGGGCATGATTATGGCGCAGATCAATCTGGCGGATCAAACCCTTCTCTTTGAGGGTTTTCAATATCCGATATACTGTGGCTTGGTCCATCCGATTGCCGAGAGAATCGATCACATCCTGAGCGCTCATGGGATTTTTATTCTTTTCAAGAATATTCAGCACTGAAAGCCTTGCGCCTGTGGCTTTGGAGCCGCTTTTCCGGAGGAGGCTTTGAAATTTGGTAGGTATGGTAACTTGCTTCATGGTTTCTCTATTATATCTAAATGCAAATTATTTGCAAATAATTTGACGCGCAGGACGTGCCTGCATATGATAAACGCAAGTAATTTGCATCTTGAAAACTAAGGAGATAAAATGAACGGCATGGTCATCTTGATAGCGCTTGCAGCGACCCTTTCCACCTTCCTTGGCGGATTATTCGCTCTGAAATTCAAAGACAAGCTCCATCTGATTTTGGGCTTTAGCGCCGGAGCGATCATCGGGGTTGCGTTTTTCGATCTCATGCCGGAAGCAATTGACTTGGCAAGCAAGGCCTACGGCGTCAGTTTTATTATTTCAATCGTTGCATTGGGATTTGTCAGTTACATGACCCTTGATCGCCTGCTTCATATTTACACTATGGATAATGAGGACGAGGGGCACATCCACCGCGGAAAGCTGGGGGCAGGAAGTCTGTCAATCCATAGTTTTCTGGATGGCTTGGCGATCGGCCTGGCATTTCAGGTTTCTTCTTCGGTGGGCGCCATTGTGGCGACTGCGGTGTTGGTGCATGATTTTTCCGACGGTATCAATACGGTAAACTTGGTACTTAAAAATCAAGGCGATCAAAAGCAGGCATTTCGCTGGCTTATAGTTGACGCAGTTGCGCCGGTGCTCGGAGTTGCCTCAACTCTGCTGTTTACCTTGCCGGAGACCGCCCTCGGGCTGATACTTGCGATATTCTGCGGCTTCTTTCTCTATATCGGAGCAAGTGATCTGCTTCCTGAAAGCCATCACCGACATAAAACCGTATGGACGACGATAATGACCTTGCTTGGCATGTTTGTATTGTATATTGCTATCCGATTGGCAAATCTATAACAATTCAAAACCGCTGGAATTCCAGCGGTTTTATTTTTTGAGTGAGCGGGTAG
>CAYUKW010000043.1:0-6025 GCA_964445395.1 uncultured Candidatus Saccharibacteria bacterium | reverse complement strand
TTTTTACAACAAATTTAAAATTAAAAAAGTTATTATATAAATAAAAAATCCCGTCAAAGGCAGACCGCTTACGGCGACTGACTCTAATCGGGAAAAAGCCGTAGAATCCCTGTTGTAATCCGCTACATCAGCGAAAAGAACATGGATTCTACGAAACAGATAGCGCCATGGCTATTCGCCGGATTTAAATGCTTTCATCGTGCAAAAAATACCGGAGAGCAGAAAGATGGTGGTGATTCTAAGATATAGAATATACTGGGCTTCTGCCGCAGGTCCGTAAAAGAGATCTATCGTTGCCAAAGCATTAAGGAAAAACCAGATGCTTATCAGAAATGAAGATACTGCTGCCAAAACGAATTTATATTTTATTTTCAAGGCTCAAACCCTGTCTAAACACTATGGTTAGTTATATAGTAAAATAAAAAAATGATTGTTTCAAGACTTGAAATATTCATGGAAAATATAGTAGAATACTCAACATGCTTAGCTACAACGAATTAAAAATAGGAACGATGTTCGCGTTCGAAGGAACCCCGTACGAGGTGCTGGATTATGAATTTCTCCGGATGCAGCAGCGCAAACCGGTCGCCAAAACCCGGATCAAAAATCTGCTGACCGGACAGGTGGTTGAACGGAACTTCCACCAGAATGAAGCGCTGGAATCCATTGAGGTGGAAAAACAGGAGATCACGTTTCTCTATGCGAATCGCGGCGAATATTGGTTTTGCGAAAAAGGAAAACCGGGAAATCGCTTCAAAATGGAAGAAAGCAAGATCGGCGCTGTGGCCAAATTCCTGAAACCGAACTCGGATATCACCGTTATGAAACTCGATGAACTGATCATCGGCGTAAAAGCTCCCATCAAAGCCGATCTCGTCGTCACAGAGACCCCTCCCGGCGAACGCGGCAATACCGCGCAGGGCGGCAGCAAAGTAGCGACACTGGAAACCGGCGCGCAAGTCCAGGTCCCGCTGTTCGTGAATACCGGCGACACCATCCGGGTGAATACCGAAACCGGAATGTACGTGGAGCGCATGGAAAAAGCGAAATAAGGTTCACAAAAAAATCCTCCGTCGGTTGACGGAGGATTTTTTATCATCGCCGATGTAGCTGCTCTTCTTCCCCTGAACTCTCCTCATCCTCATTATTACTCTGCAGTCCGCTGAGCGATTTTTCCAGCGCAGCGCGCAGATCATTCATATCCACTTTCTTTTTTACGGGCACGGGACCGGTTGCATCTTTCATGACCGGCGGTCTCGGCGCAGGAGGAGTCGCGAGACGCGACAGAGGTATCGTAACCGCGCGATGCGCCGAAGAAGCGGGTCTTTCCCGGACCGGATAATCTTTTTTCGGCTCCGCAACCGGATTTGGCCTGGACGGCGGAACTTCCTTTTTCACTGCTATCCCATACCCGGGCCGGCTTTCGGTTCTCGGTCCCTCAGGTCTGTCCTGGCGCCTGTCTTCGTATCTGTCGGCGCGCATGGCAGAATCCACTTTCGGCTTCATGCCCGCGGAGAAAGAATCCCCGTCCCTGCGGAACGGTTTTTCCGGCGGCGCATCGGTGCCGGTGGAAAGCCACTCGGTGGCGATCTTCTCCTCCACCAGATCTTTCGGAGTGCCGAACGTCTTCCGGCTGTTCTCGATGATCAGATCGGTATGGATCTTCTCGTCGCGCTGATACGGGGAGATGCTGGACGCGGAAAAAGGCCGGGACGACACGCCGTCGATAAGCAGCTTGGTATAGAAATTATACTTCGGAAGCCCCACGAAATCCGCAGCCATGAAATCAGGCTGGAATTCCTTTTCCAGGAATTCGGCATCCTCCGCGCCGACGCGAAACACGATCATGGTGCCGACGTTGCCGAAAATGGCATCGCGGACCCTGCTGCTGGTTTCGCTCACGAGCTGGCCGATGTACTGGTGCGCCACAATGAGGCACAGATGGTATTTGCGCGCTTCGGAAAGGATGTTCGCGAACGAATCAGTGGCGAAGTTCTGGAACTCGTCGACATACAGATAAAAATCTTTGCGGTCTTTTTCCGGAATATCCACGCGCGACATCGCCGCGAGCTGGAGCTTCGTGATCATCATCGCGCCGAGCAGGCGGGAATTGTCCTCGCCGATGCGGCCCTTGGAAAGATTGACGATCAAAATTTTTCCTTCGTCCATGATCTTGCGGGGGTCGATGGAAGAATGCGACTGGCCAAGAATGTTCCGGATCAGCGGATTGGTCACGAACTGGCCGACTTTATTCTGAATCGCGGCCGTCGCCTCGGTCTGAAATTTCTCGTTCCATTTTCCGAATTCATTCACCCAGAATCCCTTGACCACCGGGTCCTTCAGATTCGTGACAATATCTTTCCTGTATTTCGCGTCATTGAGCATGCGCATGATGCCGAGCAGATTCGATCCCGGGGATTCCAGAAGCGCGAGCAGCGTATTGTTCAGGATGTATTCCATACGGCCAGACCAGGCATCGATCCATATTTTCTTGAATACGCCCATGATGCCCGACGCGACGAGATGGCGAAAATCCACGCCTACCTGCTCGAGCGGATTGAACGCCATCGGGAACGCGGTATCCGCCGGATTGAAATAGACAACGTCCTTGATGCGCGCTTCCGGCACGAAATCCAGGATCTTTTCCGCGAATTCACCGTGCGGATCGATCACTGCCACGCCTTTTCCGGAGCGGATATCGGCGATCACCATGTTCTCCAGCAGGTTGGATTTGCCCATGCCGGTCTTTCCGACCACGTACATATGGCGGCGGCGGTCATCCATCTTGATGCCGAATTCCTTCTTCTGGTTGCGGAAGTTGATGATTCCGAATGAAGTTATGTCCTCTTTTTCCAACATGTGAAT
The DNA here is from genome assembly GCA_964445395.1 of uncultured Candidatus Saccharibacteria bacterium. Lineage (GTDB taxonomy): Bacteria > Patescibacteriota > Minisyncoccia > UBA6257 > 02-FULL-45-10c > REEB48. The sequence goes on along the minus strand of CAYUKW010000043.1, from coordinate 3,160 downwards.
TATTATTGTTCAATTATTGTTAACGTTCCGGGTAAACTGCAAACTATTTGAACGGTATGTTCGCCGGCGGTTCGCCTTTCCTGGTTTCCAAACGGCGGAGCAGCGGAGATTCCACGGTCACCAGCGGGAAGTGAAACACCGTAGCCAGTTCTTCGGTATTCAGCGTCGATGCCTTGGACGGAAACCAGCGCAAGCGATAATGGTCGTACATGGAACGCTTTTTCAGATACAATTTCTGCTTTCTGAACCAGCTTTTCGTAGTCAGTTTTTTCGAGGTCACGAACGTCATCGTGTCGCCGAGCGGCCGGAAACTATTCATATCCTGCGTATTGAACTGCTTGAACGCGCCGTTGATTGCCGCCACGTTGCCCGGAGAAAAACCGTCCGCCCGGTCGATATAGATGAAACGGATGACCGTCTCGAAGCACAGCTTGGAGATCTTATTTTCAACGCCCTCCAGCACATTTTTCTCGCCCGGAGACTGATGCAGCATCTTCATGCTTTCTTCTTTTTTCGCGCCGCCCGCCCATTGCGGATACGAACGCGCCGCGCCGAACAGGTTAAGGCTGAATTCATAAAGACCGCCCAGCAAAGCTTCCAGTCCGGATTTCTCAACCACTTTCTTTCGCTGCATTATCTTGTCGCGGATCGCCTCTCCCTCTGCCTTCAATTTATCGGATGGTATCGGCTTGATGAGATACTGCAGCCAGATCGCCTCCCCTTCGCGCAGCCGGGACATGACTTCGGTGATTGCGGAAATAGGATCCAATCGCTGCTCATCGACATTGGCTTCAAAAAAATCATACGTCTTGATGGGATACGGATCTGGCTTTGCAAGAATGAGATCGGTGCCGAAAAGATCATACGTGGCATTCGGCAGTATCTCCGGCATCAATTCCGTATAATCTTCGCTCTCCGCCAATTCCGCGTCCGGATATTCCGAATAAATAGCCGTTTCAACCAGATTGCGATGCTGCTTCGGGCAGCGCACATAAAAATGAACGCCGCCGGCATAGCCGACCAGTTCGAACGTAAACCAATGCAATCCCGATCCCTTGAAATAGATATCCTCAAATCCGGGATTAGTTGCGTAGATGGCATGCAGCGTGGAAAAGATGCTTTCCATCGCTTTCGGCGTTTTCAAGATATTGCGGGGAATTTTGATTTCCAATAAAGTCCAGGAGATGCTTTTTTTCCAGAGACGGCTCAATCCCCAAACCCAAAAATCCCTCCAGATGAAAAAGAGGGCCAGGGGGACTATCGCCCACCAGGTGACTGAAAATACCTGCCAGATCGATTTTGCGACGCCGATTGCAATAAGATTCCAATCCATGTATTTATTTTAGAACAGTTATGAAAAAGAACAAAAGGGGTTGTTTACGGATAAGAACGGCGGATGCCGTTCTTATGTCCTTTCTTAAGCGAAGTTCACGGTGTAGCGTCCGTCGTCCATGCGCGTGAAGAACTTGCGGTTGCGCAGATTGATAAGCACGGTATTCTTCTTGAGCAGGCGCTCATTGAGCACCAGCTTCAGCAGTTCCTCCGGAGAAAGCGGGCCGTGATCTTTCAGCAGGCGGGCCATGACTTCCTTCGCGGTTCCCGGCATTACGCCGAATTCCTGGAGAGAATACATTCCCCGGCCGACCAATACGAAACGGTCGTCTTTGATGAGTTCATTGTGCACGGTCTGCATGTGCGCGGCTTTCTTGGAATCCTTCCGGACTTTATTGATCATCGTGGCGATGTCCTCAAAATGCAGCGGAGTTCCGTTTTTCTTGAGCACCAGATAGGCCCAATCGCGGACGGTTTTCGGATTGATTTCCGGCCATGCGGAAAGTCCGAAATCGCCGAATGAATTCACGTGAAAATGCTTTGAGGAGGAAATATAATTGAGGGCGACCAAGTCCTTCAGATTATGGGGCTTGATGACTTCGCTGAAAACCTCGTCGATGTTCTGATGGGAAACCGTTGTTTCGCGCTTTGATTCCATCGCCTTGGTAAGCTTGGAAAGGAAAGATTGCGCTTTCCGGCGGTCTTCTTCGGACAGATACCAGAAACCGAACACGGCGTTGTCTTCCTGGACAAACTTCGCTTCTCCGGAAACATCCAGGATAAAATGGACTTTGCTGGCAAATTGGGAAATAGTTCCGTCGGTGACCATCAGCTTCAGATCCTGCAGGAGCATATCTTCCCGGCGAAGGCCGCCCACATTCTTAAGATGCGACTTCGCCATATCTGCGAACCGGCGGACCTCTTCTTTTTTCAGAGCCGGCTTCAATACCTGCAGCGCGCCGGCTTCAATCTGGCGGACGCGTTCGCGGGTCACGCCCATCGCTTCCCCGATTTCGGCCAATGTCTTCGGATTGCCGTCCTTAAGCCCATACCGGCCTTCAATAACCGCTCGCTGGCGGGAATCAAGATTTGATAATAGCTGGGCAACTAACTTTGCGACGGAAATATTCATATATTTTTATTGATATTTTATTAGATATAATATATCACACAATCATTTTTAGGTCAATACCCTCAAGGCCGTTGGCGGGATACAAAAAATAGCCGGGAAATGGCTATTTATTTTTATGGAAGAATGTCAGCATCGGACTGGCGACGAAGATCGAGGAATAGGTTCCCACGACCGTACCCAGCAGGATCATAAGCGTGAAATAGCTGAGCGAACGTGCGCCGAAGAGATACAGCGCGACCAGCACCAGCACCAGCGTCAGCGAAGTATTCACGGAGCGGGCGAAAGTCTGTTGCACGCTGGCGTTGATGATCGCTCCCAGATTATCCTTGTTTTTTGCGAGCATCAGATTTTCCCGGATGCGGTCGAACACCACGATGGTGTCATGCACTGAAAAGCCCATGACCACCAGCACCGCGACGATGAAATTCGTATCGATCTCCACGCCGTATTTCCACCCCCAGAACGCGAACGCTCCGGCAGGAATCAGCGCATCATGGAATAACGTGATCAAAGTGACGATGCCGTATTTCCAGGAATTCACCGGATAGGACACTTTCCGGAATGCGAATGCGACATACAGCGAAATGCCGATGAGCACCAGAATGAACGCGGTGATCGAACGGCTGCGCAGCTCCGAACCGATGGCCGGGCCGATGCTGGAAAAACTCATTTCCTCGAACGATCCGAAGCGCTGCT
>CAYUKW010000042.1:0-6142 GCA_964445395.1 uncultured Candidatus Saccharibacteria bacterium | reverse complement strand
ACATCATGCAACGCGATGTTCGTGCCGTTCACGTAGCTCAATGTGTAGCTCAACATATCGCCCGCTTTTGCGATGAAAGCGCTGTCGCCATTATTCAAATGAATCGCCAGTGAGAGCGGCGAAGCCGAGATGGCCACTGGCGTGGAACTCGCGCTGACCAGATAATTTTCTCCCGCCGCATTTTCAAAAATCTGCGCGTTCATGGCATAGACATCGTTCTGACCGCCGGTCACATTTCCTTTGATGGTGATCTTGCCTTCGGATCCTTTCCGGAGATCGCCGAGATTCCACGCAGTGCTGTCGGTATCCGGCGGAAGCGAAGCGCTCGCGAACGTGAAACTCGGCGGATATTCCATTTTCAGCTGCAGGCCGGAAAAATCAGCATCAGATACATTCCGGTAGGTGACGGTCGTCTCAAAATCCTCGCCGCTGGTGACTTTCTGCGGCGCTGAAATTCCGATGGCGATGCCGGATGACGAAACGCGCACATCCGTCTGCGCGGCCTTCTCAAATCGCGCGCCGAGCGACGCCGGCGCGTAATCAATCGCCACTTTCAGCGTTTTCACGGCCTGCTCCGGCGCAATCACCACAATGCTGAACGATTCCTGCACCAGGCTTCCCTGCCCGACATTTCCCAACGGCTTGCTGTCCACTGTTTTCTCCGCCGGACTTCCATAAAACGCGACGCCGTCCGGAAGCGTGACCTTCAAAAGCGCGTCATTGAGCACGGAGCCGGAATTATTGCTGAAATTCACCTTCAGATCGAACGGGACTCCGCTCATGATCTGGGCCGGTACATCAACCGCGAGATCCAGGCCGCTTTCCGTCTGTACGCGCCAGATATAAAAAGCGCTTATCAGCGATATCGCCACCAAAATACCGACAGCCCATCTGATGAAACGGGAATTCATCTTCTTAGAATAACCTATACAGCCACCTTTATGAAATCAACTTCCGCATTGCGGGCGCTGAACGTGCACGCAGTGCAGATGAAAAAATTATCTCCCGGCACGAAATATTCCGGCTGGGTCCGGTCGCAGATCTGGCAGCGGGCGAACTGCGCCCGGAAACCGAGCGCGTGCAGGGCTGCGTCAAATGTCGTATATTGATTTCCGGAACGGAGATGCTCCAGGAAATTCCACAAATCCTCGTCCGGCACGCCGACCGGAATGCTTTGATGGATCAACGCACAGATCCGGATCGACTGCGCCAATCGCTGCGGATCTTTTTTCAGCGCCGCGGCAGTGTCGTCGCTCAGCGCATCCACCAGCATCATGCCCGTCGCCTCCGCGCCGTCGCCCCGCGAAACCAGTCTGGCCGTCACTCTATTGAGAGGCTCCAGATGCGCCGCCAATTTTGACAGAATTTTCCGGGTGCTGACTGTCTTTGCGATGACCTTCCCGAGATCTTTCGTATACAAATAGACGCGCTGATCCTGCTCCCGCAAATTCTCCTTATCCAGCACAATCGCTTCAGTGACAATTTCAAACATACGGAAATTATAAAGAATTCCCCGGTAAAAATATATGCGCCCATGGGGATAAAAAAGCTCCGTTTTCACGGAGCAGATATTTACCCTGTTAAATAATTTCGCTTCGCGGAATTAGACCGAAAGGTCTATTTAGCAGGGTGAACTTCTTTCTTATTTTTATTCTCAAATCTGGATTCCATCACTACTTCGCCGTTCTCATCGGTAACCCGTACGATGACGCCGGTCATGGTATTTTTAGTGATTACCTGATCCTCGTTGACTACGATGAATTGCACGGAACTGTTTGGCGGCACACTCTTCCATTCGCCATTCACCTTGATCTGAAAATCGACTGCGCCGACCCTGGATACGAACATCCTTCTGACGGTCGGTCCATTGCCGAGGATATTTCCCTCAACGATCATGGTAGTGGCGTGCTCCTCATCTGCCGCATCAAAATACCAGGATACGGTTCCGATGCGCACTTCGTATTTTCCGGTTCCGACGATAAAATCATTATTCTTCGGAGCATATGCCAGCAGCGTCGTCATATCGCCCGTGCGCTTATCCAGCGTCCAGGGCTTCGCATGATACTCCGGCCATTGGACGGCGGTACTGGTCGAAGCCGAAGCTCCGGCATGCGCCGCTTGGGTGTTCAGGCCAAACACGAGAACGCCGAGAAGAACGGCGGAAAAAGAAATGTTTTTCATCTCACGCTTCAGTTATGCAAAGGTCCTTATTCAGGATAAAACCTCCGGAAATAAAAAACAATACCCGAAGTGATATAATGAGATAATTATGGAAGCATTTCTCATCCAGCATCTGCCCTCCTGGCAACCGATCGCCTATATCATCCTCTTCATAGGTATGATGTTCGAGGGCGATACATTCCTGTTCATCGCGGGATATCTGGCGCATGAAGGATATTTCGCGCTTGTCCCGATGCTGCTCACCGCGCTGTGGGGAATAATTCTGGGCGACAACCTCTGGTACTCGCTCGGATTGAAACTCCGGAAGTCGCAATCCCAGAAAACAGGATGGGTTCTGCAATCCATCTCCGGGTGGGCGGAGCGCCTCGCAAAGCCCTTTGACGATCATTTGCGCGAAAATCCGTTCCGGGCGATTTTTATCGCGAAATTCACCTACGGATTCAACCGGGCGGTCATCACCCGCGCCGGCATGCTGAATCTCCGATGGAAAACAATCGAGGAAAGCGACATCCTGGCGACGCTGCTGTGGATGGCGGTTGTCGGCGGGCTGGGATATTTTTCCAGCGCTTCGCTCAGCTACCTGAAAAGCTATCTGCGCTACGGCGAAGTCTCCCTGCTCGTCGCCGTACTGATTTTCTTCATGATTGAACGCTTTATCGCAACGCAGTCGAAGAAGCATTTATAAAAAATATCCGCGCGGGATATTTTTTTAATTTGTGCCGGACCCCAGAGTCGAACTGGGCACGCCTACCTCTTCAGGGTAGCGCTCTACCGATGAGCTAGTCCGGCAATTCATTCAATATATCTAAGTATCCAATATATTTCAATGGATTCCGGCCTTTACTCCAGATGGATTTTCCGCTGGAATTCCTGGAATTTACGGGCAAGCGCCGGATGCGCGGTGAAAACCAGATCATTGGAAAGGATGGCTTTAGCGGAATCGCGGGTGGCTTTGACCAGCAGAATATCCTGCAACGCGTCCATGGCAATATCAGGCAGTCCGGTCTGGTTTTCACCGAGAAACTGTCCCGGCCCGCGCAGCTGCATGTCTTTTTCCGCAAGCTCAAATCCGTTCTTCGCATCCAGCAGGGATTCCAGCCGCTTTATGGTTTCAGCCGATTCGGAACCGGAAAAAAGCAGACAATACGACTGATGCTCGCCGCGGCCGACGCGTCCGCGGAACTGATACAGCTGGGAAAGCCCGAAACGGTCCGCGCCTTCGATCATCATGATGGTGGCATTCGGCACATCCACGCCTACCTCAATCACCGACGTGGAAACCAGAATGTCGTATTTCTTATCATGAAAATCTTTCATGATCGCATCTTTTTCCGCGCCTTTCATTTTTCCGTGCAGCATCACCACGCGCAGATCCGGAAACACTTTTGTGGAAAGCTTTTCAAATTCCTCGGTCACGGATTTCAGTTCCATGGCTTTTCTCTTGGCATCGGTCAGGATCTCGCCTTCCTTGAGCTCTCCCGGCGCGATGCGCGGGCAGATGACGAACGCCTGCCTGCCTTTCACAATCTGCTCGCGGATGAATTCGTACGCTTTTTTCCTTTTTTCCGGATCCACGATCTTCGTGACGATCTCTTTCCGTCCCGGCGGAAGCTCGGTGATGGTGGAAAGATCAAGATCGCCGAACACCGTCAGGGCGAGCGTGCGCGGAATCGGCGTAGCGCTCATGGAAAGGAAATGCGGGATATTTTTCCGGTTCTCATTCGGCGCCTGCTTCAGAAGCGCGGCGCGCTGGGAGACCCCGAAACGGTGCTGTTCGTCGACAATGGCGAGTCCGAGATTCGCGAACAGGATATTTTTCTGGATGATCGCATGCGTGCCGATGATGATCTTCACTTTTCCGGACGCGATTTCCTTGAGCAGTTTCGCCTTGGTGATTTTCTGATCCAGCGACGCGCCGTACGACAGCTCATTTTTTGACGCGGTCAAAAGCGCGACGCCGCCGTCGAATGACGGGAATGTCTTCACGATGGTCCGGTAATGCTGGCTCGCCAGGACTTCGGTCGGCGCCATGAACGCGGTCTGCGCGCCGTTGCGGGCGCTGATCAACGCGGCGACTGCGGCAATGACCGTCTTGCCAGATCCCACATCGCCCTGCAGAAGGCGGTTCATCGGACGCGGCTGGGAAAGGTCTTTCACAATTTCTTCCAGGCTGGTTTTTTGCGATCCGGTCAGCTGGAACGGCAGCTGCTGAACCATCTGCGCGAGTTCCTTTTCCGGAATCTCCATGCGCAGCGCCGGCTCCTGCGCGAGCTGCATTTTCATTTTCAGATTGTTCAGCTGCAGCAGGAAAAGATTCTCGAATGCAAAACGCTTTTTTGCGCCTTCGGCGTCAACGGCCTGAAGCGGAAAATGGATGCGCTTGAGCGCGACCTGCAGGCTTGGAAATTTATTCTCTTTCAGCACTTCTTCCGGCAAAAAATCCTCCAGCGTTTCCAGCTGTTTCAAAAGTGGTTTTATCAGAAAACGAAGCCCTTTGGAGGTCAGCCCGCGGGTTTCCGGATAAATCGGAATCAATCCGGCCGTGTGCTTCGCATCGCCTTTGCGCACGGAATCGATCTGTTCGTAGGACGGACTGGCGAGATAGATTTCCCGGTTGGACTTGGTCACCTTTCCGGCGAAATTATAATAGTGTCCCTGCTTCAGGACATTGGTCACATACGGCTGGTTGAACCAGACGGCCTTGATGCCGCCGGTTTCATCGACGATAATCGCCTCGGTGATCATGAGGCTTTTTTTCCAGGTGCGCCGCGTGGTTATCTGATTTATCATTCCCTGCACCGTGACTGACTGGTCAATGGCGAGTTCGCCGATAGGGACGACTTTCGAATAGTCTTCATAACGGAACGGAAAATGCCACAGCAAATCATTGACCGTATGGATGCCGAGCCGCTGCAGTTTCGCGCTGAATTTAGGGCCGACGCCCGGAATGGCGCTGAGTTCTGTTTTGAGTTGGATTCCAGGCATAAGGGACCACCCTTAATAAGAATGTATATAGTATACCAGTTTTTCAGAAATTAAAAGAGATGGCGGTTCAAGGTTGAAAAATCAGAACGGAAGATATAAAGTATAATAGTTAATGAAGGTCAAGATGCGTCCATAGCTCAGTTGGTAGAGCAGCTCCCTCTTAAGGAGATTGTCCCAGGTTCGAATCCTGGTGGACGCACACTTCGGCAGACAGGTCGCCGGAGCGAGCGAAGGCGGGTATCGTATAATGGCAATACAATAGGTTTCCAACCTGTGGACGGGGGTCCGATTCCCCCTACCCGCTCATAAAATAAAAATGGTCATTTCGGCCATTTTTATTTTTGTGTAAATGGATGGAGGGAATCGGACCAAACCGGTTCCCTGCTTGATAAAATCCGCCGCTTGGATTTATAATGAAATGCAATATGCGCCTTACGAAAAACGTAAAAAATATCATCGCCATCACGGTATTTGCGGCCGCGCTCTACGTCGCGAACTATCTTCTGGTCGGCCAGCCATTCATCCCGCAAAATTTCATTGACGCCCACGCAAGCGCCGTGAAAACATCCGGGGAATTGATGGCGCTGTTCAATGAATCCACCACAACCCTTGATCAGATCGGGCAGGCAGATCAGCAGTATCACTTCCTGCAGGCGCAGAATCTGGTACACCAGGAATTGGCGAGCACCACCCGAAGCTTCGCAAAAGCGCAGGAGCTCGCCAGGGAACTGAACGACATGTCCATCGCCGCGGAAGGCATCACGCCGAGCAGCGCGCGGACCCTTGCCCACGATGCGATGCAGCAGGAAGTCTCGCTCATCGGCAAGCTCATAACCTATAACCAATCATTCAACAGCCTTCTCGAAAACCTGTCGCTGAAATTCTCCGGCAGCGTGAAATACAATTCCGACGACGTGCAGAAACAGATTGCGATCATGAACTCCGACGGCAAGGACATCAACGACCTCAACGCGCT
>CAYUKW010000041.1:0-6330 GCA_964445395.1 uncultured Candidatus Saccharibacteria bacterium | reverse complement strand
ATGCGGCAACCATAATTAATACGGCAATTGCCAGGTTCGGCAGGTATAAAAGCACATCGCTGATAAAGCTGGATAAGGCGAAGAATCCAAGGATATCGGATGCGGCAAGCAGGAATGCCAGCGCCAAGAACCAATATACCAGCTGACCGACAAAATAGCCGGAATTGAGCTCGAGATCCGCACGGCGGGTATATTCCTCTACGCCGAGCTTTCGGAGCAAGGAATCCAGTTTTACCGCGCTGATCACCCGCTCAACCAAAGAACTGATTCCCGCGGATACTATCAAGCCGATTACGAACACTAGCATGGCGCCGATCAAAGACGGCAGCCAATTTGCGACCTGAAGCCAAAGATTCTGAAGAGAACCGACTAATACATCTGTCCACGTTTGAATTAACATTTTTTAAAATTAAGAACTAATTATAATTGCAAAACTTCCAAAAGATACTTCCGACCTTTAAAGCCAATACAATTGGCCTACGTTTCTAATTTAAAGATAGCCTCTCGGCTACCTGATTCAAGTATAGCAAATATCCGCCCGCATCACTGGACAGCCCGTGTGAATAAAAACCTCCGAAACGGAGGATTTTACTTTTGTGGACCTGAGGAGAATCGAACTCCTGCCTCGGCAATGCGAATGCCGCGTAATACCACTTTACTACAGGCCCTGAAATGCTTTCTTATTTTATTCCTTTTGACTCTAAAAAGAATAGCACAAAATAGCCGATGAGCAAGATGAACCAGCCGGCCGCCTGGACCATGTCAAAAATCTGCTGACTAGAGATGCTGAAATTTTCGGAGATGATGGAATAGACATCTTCCAATGATTCCAATTTTTCCTTCACCGCCACGCGCCATTCTTCCAGTTTGAATTTTTTCGTGGTCAGTTCATAGAGCCTCGCCAGATACCAATCACCGATCAGTTTGATGTCCCGGTCCAGCGCCTCGAATTCAGATATGGATTGCGAGCGCACCTTGATGACCTCCTGATATGCCTGACCGATTTCCCGGGCTCCGAAAAAATGCCAGCGACCGGCGGATTTTTCGGTGAGCTTGGAAATCTTATGCAGACGATTATCCAGATCGATATCCAGGATGCGATAGCGGAGCAACTGGTAATTCGCCAGCTCAAACAGTTCCACGATCTCGCCGAAGTCCCCGACCGGATCGAATACGAACGCGCCGTCCCAATCGATGATCACCATATCGTCTTTCGCATATTTGAACTGATAGGAAAGCGTATGTTCGATTTCTTTTTCATCCAGCTCCAATTTTTCCGACTTGAGCAAACCGGCGATTCTTTGGGAGTGCGTTTTCAAAAAAAGCTCCGGATCTCCTGTATAGCCGGAAATCTGATACACCGTGTATTCTTCCGCCGGCTCGTCTTTCGCGCCGTTCTTTTTCGCAAATTCATAACAGGCACGCAAAAGCGTATCCTTCAATTCCAGGGTTCCCGCCGCAAATACATCGCTCACCTCGATAGATCCCTCCACCAATACCGCATCCGGCGGATAAGATTTGGCGGTCAGTTCAATAGCCTGATTATCCAGGGTGAATTTCTCGCTTCCGATCACAAATTGAGCCGGGACCGACTTCTCAAAATAATGCGGCGCGCTTTTTACCAAGGGAGTCGATGGCGCCTCTTTTCCTTTTTTCGCCCGGGCGGCTTCAGAGACGATAAACGCGGTAATCTTATGCATATATTCAGTATACCTCCCCTGCTATCGGTTCAACAGAATAGCCGCGACAACCAAACCGGCAGTCTCCGTACGCAGCACCCGAGAACCGAGAGACACAAACTTTGCGCCGCTTTCTTTCGCGAATTCCAGCTCCTCCGCCGTCCAGCCTCCCTCGGGACCGATAAATATAGCTAACTTAGAACTTTTAACTGATAACTCATAACTTTTCATTGGTTCTCCGGATTTATCCAGAATTATCTTTTCACCGGAAAAATTTCTCAATGCATCTTCAAATTTTTGGATCTCCTGTAATTTCGGTATAATGCCCCGTTCGGATTGTTCGGCGGCTTCTTTCAGGATTTTCTCCGCGCGCTCACTATTCAATCCCAATTTTTCCGACCGCTCGGCCAACACCGGCACGAATTCCGAAACACCGGCTTCGGTCCCCTTCTGCAAAACCCATTCGAATTTGTCTTTCTTGCATAAGGCCTGGCAGATCGTAATTTTCAGTTCCGGCTCATTTTTATTTTCCTGCGCCGACAGAATTTCCGCGATGAGCGATTCCGGATTCAATTCCCGGATTTCTGATTCATATTCCTTGCCAGCGCCGTCCAAGAAAATCGCCCGGTCACCCGCGCGGAGCCGGAGCACTTTCCTGATCTGATTCAAAACGTCGCGGTCACTGACCGTCACCTGCGTTCCGATTACATTTTCCGGTCTGATAAAGAATCGCTGTAACTTCATCCTATAGTTCTAACAAAAATAAACTTTTCTGGCTATGGCCGGCGAAAATATTCAAATAAAGATGCTATAGGATTTATATAGGCCAAACCTGTATAATGAAACGTATGGCAAAATCACTGCGCGAACGACTCCTTGGAAAGCCCCTGGCAACCGCCGCCATTGCCCACGAAAAACTTACCAATATGCAGGGACTGGCGATTTTCGCCTCTGACGCGCTTTCATCCACTGCATATGCAACCGATGAAATCCTGCTCGTTCTTGCTGGTGCCGGTATCGGCGCCACATTCGTTTCAATCCCCATCGCAATCGCCATCTCTCTGCTGATTCTCATCGTCGCAATCTCCTACCGGCAGGTCATCTATGCCTACCCGCAGGGAGGCGGAGTGTACAGCGTCGCGCGGGAAAATCTCGGGGAAATGCCGGGACTCATCGGCGCGTCCGCGCTGCTCATCGATTACGTGCTGACCGCTGCCGTATCTGTCGCCGCCGGAGTCGCTGCGATCACCTCCGCGTTTCCTGAACTTTTCCCGCACAGAGTAGTGATGGGTATCGGATTCATAATTCTGCTGATGTGGGGAAATCTGCGCGGGGTTCGTTCGTCAGGAAAACTGTTCTCCATCCCGGCCTATATCTTCATCGCGACCGCACTCTCAATGATCGGGTATGGCATCTGGCGATTCGCGCAGGGAACCTATCCGATCATCAGTTCCACCGGCATCCCTCTGGAAACTGCGAGCGCGCTGGGAGTGCTGCTCATTCTGCGCGCATTCGGCGCCGGATGTTCCGCGCTTACCGGAATCGAGGCGATCTCCAACGGCGTGCAGGCGTTCAAAGCGCCGAGCGAGAAAAACGCGGCGAAAACACTAATGTGGATGGCGGTCATTTTGGTGATTATTTTCTTCGGATTCACTTTGCTCGCGCATTGGGGCGGCGCGATGCCAGTGGAAGGAGAGACGATCATGTCCCAGATCGCCCGCGCGCTTTTCGGCCGCGGATTCTTCTATTTCTTCGTTCAAGGAGCGACTGCGCTCATCCTGCTGCTTGCCGCCAATACCCCGTTCGCCGACTTTCCACGCGTAGTTTCATTCCATGCCCGCGACGGATATCTGCCTCGACAATTCATGAATCTGGGATCGCGTTTGGTTTTTAAAAACGGGATCATCCTTCTTGCGATTCTCTCCTCGCTATTAGTCTATCTTTTTGACGGCAGCGTTCACGAGCTGATTCCGCTGTATGCAATCGGAGTTTTTCTCGGATTTTCATTGTCACAACTGGGCATGATCGTGTACTGGAGGCGGAAAGGTCCCGGACACATGAAAAGCATCATCATCAACACGATCGGATTCATCACGACCAGCGTCGTATTCGTCATCGTCTTTCTGACAAAATTCCTCCAAGGCGCGTGGATACTCCTGCCGGCGATCATCCTTATCCAGATCGGCATGCGGAAAATCAGACAGCATTACACCAAGGTGGAAAAAGCGCTGGCGCTGGAAAATAACCCGGTCCCTGAACTGATGCCGGAAAAAACTGCGGTAATTCTTGTATCCCGCCTCAACCAAGGCACGCTCTACGCGCTGAAACTCGCCAGATCATTCCAGCCCGCCCATATCCGGGCGGTGCATATCGCCATCGATGAAAAGGAAGGTGAGGAAATTAAAAATCAATGGGAGAAATATGTGACTGACGTGCCGATTGATATTCTCTATTCAGAATACCGCGACCTGATCGGCCCGATTCTCAATTACCTGAAAGAGGTTGATAAACAATGGAAAAATGATTCTCTGATAGTTTTCATTCCGCAGATCGCCTCCAGCAGATGGTGGCACTTCTTCCTGCATAATCAGACGAACCGGAGAATCCAACTTGCCATCGAGCAGGACCCGGATGTGAACCCGGATATCTACGAAGTGACCGTCAAAACTCCGAAACAACAAAAGCCTCTGTAACCAGAGGCTTTTGTTTTGCTTGTCGGACTGCTGGGAATCGAACCCAGTCCTTACGAACCCGAATCGTACATACTACCGGTATACTACAGTCCGCTCCATTAAAAATATAACAGATTGATGTATAATTCAATGATGGAACCAGGATATAAGATTCACCCGATTAAAAAATTAAAAGAAAAAGGCAAGGCGGAGAGCGCGAAAATAAAAAAAATCGTCATCCGGCGGAAAGACGATATGATCACTGCGCTGGAAAAAAACTGGCGCGACTGGGCGCTGCGTCCGCTGACCAACCTGTTCCGCGCTCTCGGCGTCAGCGCGAATCAGATCACCTGCTCCGGATTCATTCTGATCGCCATCGCGATCTGGATGTATTTCACCGGTTACGATTTTCTGTATCAATTCATCATCCTGATCCTCGCCGCCCTGTCCGATGGCATTGACGGACCAACTGCCCGCAACAACGACAACGTCACCGTGCTCGGCACCTGGCTCGACCATATCCGCGACGCCTGCCTCGTCGCCTGGACATCATATCTCATCTACCGATTCGGACTGCTTAATCTGCAAATCATCCTGATTGTCTGGGCGCTGGAGCTCCTGCTCGCCTGGATTTCCATAAAAGATTTCCTAGTCCGCTATCTGACCGGACTATCCGCAGAAGAAGAAAATACCCTCCTGCACCAATTCTCATTGGATAATCTGCAGGCATCAGTCATCGGCCGGCTGCAATTTTTCTGCTGGACTGTCAGCTACGGATTCCTGCTGCTGTATCTTTTCATCCCGAATGCCGTCTTCCTTTCCATCGGCCAATCACTGATCATTCTGGAAATCATTTTCGCCGCGCTGAATATTTCCGACGCCTATCAGAAATCGCTGGAATAGCTCGCGAAGACAATAAAATATCCGTCATTTGACGGATATTTTATTGCACGAAATATTTTTTCTTTATCTCTTCCTCGATCTGCGTCTGCGCCTGATCCGCGGATTTCCGGGCGAACTTCGCCATTTCCGCCAGCGCCTTCTCTTCCAGCTGCGCCAGATCTTTCACGCGGGCAAGCAGAACTTCACGGTCATTCAGCGTCGGATCGTCCAGCACTTCCTCCAGGAGAATCGCCAAAATGGAGCCGATCTTCGGGCCCGGCTCAATGCCGGCCTCGCGGATGATATCCTCGCCGTTCACTTTCAGCATCTTCGCGCTCACCGGATCCTGGCTGACTTTTTCAATCCGGAATTTGAGATGCCGCAGACGATACGGCTGGGCCTTCGGCACTCCGGAACCGATCCGGTCTGCTTCGCGCAGCTGGAACAGCGCTTCCAGATTTTCTTTCCCAACACGGCGCACCAGCCGCCGCGCGCCGGCGTCAGTCACGGTTTCCGGATCATAGACAAACATATGCTCGCGCACGAGCAATGCGATCCGCTCGGTCATTTCTTTCGGAAAACGGAGCCGTCCGAGGATTTCCAGCGCCAACCGCTCGCCCACCACCTGATGGCCGTAAAACGTGCAATCCGGGCCTTCTCCGCGTTTGCTGCGCGGCTTGCCGGAATCATGCAGCAGCGACGCGATCCGGACGTCCAGCGAATGATTCTGCTCCACTGAATACTGCAGCGACCGGACATTATGCTCGAACACCGAATAGATATGATGCTTATTCTGCCCGACATCGACTCCCTCTTCCAATTCCGGCACAACATACTTGAGAATTCCGTCTTTTTCCATCAGCCGGATGGCGTCATGCGCGTGATCGGTCGCCATCATTTTCATGAATTCGTCGCGGATCCGCTCTTTGGAAATAAATTCCAGAAGTCCGGCATGCTTCCGCATCGCGGCTTCAGTGTGCGGTTCCATTGTGAAACCGAGCTGCGCCATGAACCGCACCGCGCGCAGAATACGCAGCGCGTCTTCCTGGAACCGCGCTTCCGGATCGCCGACCGCGCGGATGATTTTATTTTTCAGA